>JAYEHB010000656.1:0-3135 GCA_034659375.1 Thermodesulfobacteriota bacterium | reverse complement strand
AGTTGAAAATGGATATAATATTTACAATAATGCAAAAACTCCCAAAAAGCTGATCATTCAGAAAAATGGTGACCATCAGATGTCTAATGATAAAGACCAACAGGACTTTAATAGAGAAGCTCCTGCCTGGTTTAAAAAATGTTTTTTGTAATCAACAGGGCAACCACAGGGCAACCACAGGGCAACCACAGGGGGGTTGCCCCTACTTTCTGACCTTAATTTTGGTTTTATGCACCATTTTGGTTACACTCAAATCATTTTCATGGAATTGTGGAAATTGTAGGGGCGAACGTAGGGGCGAACGTACGGGCGAACGGCCGTTCGCCCGTACAATCATCGCCCGTACAATCATCGCCTGTGCGGATATTTGGTGAAGCAGCGTCCAGGCCTTGACCTGCACAAACCAGAAAGTTGAGTAATCAATGCATAAAAATAGGTTCTCAGGAGTTAAACATGAAAAATTTAATCTTATTCAAGGGTAAAAAAGTTATTTTTTCTTTTATTGCTGTTTTTCTGGTGACAAGTATCGCACTGGCTGAAGATTCCATAATTAAAATCGGCGTACTGGCAAAAAGAGGGCCTGACCGATGTATAGAAAAATGGTCTTTGACTGCTGAATATCTAAGCAGCAGGATTCCTATGAAAAAATTTGTAATCCTGCCCATTGATTATGACCAGATATATTCAGTGGTTGAGAATTCTGAAGTTGATTTTATTCTAACTAACCCTTTCTTTTATGTAACATTAGAAAAAAAATACCATGCAGACCGAATTGCTACGTTAAAAAACAAGGTACTTGATGAAATATCTACAACATACGGAGGTGTTGTTTTCTGCAAAAAACAGCGTAAAGATATCCAGCACTTAATTGATTTAAAAGGAAAAAGCCTTATGGCAGTCAAAGAGACTGCCCTGGGCGGCTGGATAATGGCCTGGCGGGAATTAAAAGAGGCCGGGCTTGATCCTTTTAAAGATTTTGATTTTCTTAATTTTGGCAACACCCATGATGCAGTTGTTTATGCTGTTAGAGATGAAAAAGTGGATGCAGGGACAGTAAGCACTGGCTTGCTTGAGCGTATGGATGCAGAAGGCAAAATCTGCCTGAATGACTTTTATGTTATCCATGAGCATGGCGGGGGAGATGTACATTTACCTTTTCTGCATTCCACGCGGGAGTACCCGGAATGGCCCATGGCCAGGCTTGAACATACCTCTCTTGAAGTGGCAGAAAAGGTTGCAGTTGCACTGATAAAGATGCCCGGTGATTCTGCTGCCGCACAAGCTGCAATGTGTGCAGGGTGGACAATTCCTTTGAATTACCAGCCCGTGCATGAGTGCCTGAAAGAATTGAAAATCGGGCCTTATAAAAACTTTGGAAAAATAACACTGACAGATATTTTAAAAAAATACTGGTTCTTGATAATAATTAATTTTGCCACACTTGGGGTTCTTGCCTGGTTTCTTGCCGCTCACATAAAACTCAACCAAAAAATTAAAGCAGCCCATAAAAAGTTAGAAATAGAGGTTAACGCAAAAACAGTGAGTGAAAAAGCACTGCAGAAAGAACAAAATTTTGTTGAGAACCTGTTTAACACGGTCCAGGCTGTTATATTGGTTTTAGATACAAAAGGCAGGATTGTTCGTTTTAATAAATATTTTGAGGAACTTTCAGGATACATGCTCAGTGAAGTTCAGGGCAGGGACTGGTTCAGCACATTTTTATTCAAGGAAAATCATGTACAGCTTAAAGCGTTGTTCAAAAAAGCCATTGGTGATATCAACACCAGGGGCAATATTAATTCCATCATAAAAAAAGACGGCGGCAAATGTGAAATTGAGTGGTATGACAAAACCCTTAAAGATGATAAAAAAAATATTACCGGGCTGCTTTGTGTTGGACTTGACATCTCTGAAAGAAAAAAAATGGAATCTCAGCTCCAGCAGGCCCAGAAAATGGAAGCTATCGGAACCCTTGCCGGCGGTATAGCCCATGATTTTAACAATATTCTTTTTCCAGTTATTGGTTATACAGAGATGCTGTTAGAGGATATCCCTGAAGAGAGTCCATTTTGTTCCAGCCTTGATGCAATTTATACCAGTGCCTTAAGAGCCCAGGCTTTAGTAAAACAGATACTCACATTCTCCCGCCAGGAAAAAGGTGAGTTAAAGCTGATGAAGATGCAGTATATTATCAAGGAAGCATTAAAACTTATCAGGTCAACAATCCCTGCAACAATTGAAATCAAGCAGAATATCCAGACCGACTGTGGTGTAATCAAGGCTGATCCAACACAAATTCATCAAATTGTAATGAACCTTGTAACCAATGCTTATCATGCCATGGAGGACTGTACTGTCGGTGAACTGAAAGTAAGTCTCAAAGAAGTTACAATTGGTGAGTATGATGTGGTAACTCCTGATATGACACCTGGAGTTTATGCCTGCCTTACAGTGGCAGATACGGGTACAGGCATGGATAAAGCTTTAACAGAAAAAATTTTTGACCCGTTTTTTACCACCAAAGCAAAGGGTAAGGGAACGGGAATGGGGCTTTCAGTAGTTCATGGTATTATTTACGGCATGGGAGGAGCTGTCAAAGTATATAGCGAGCCTGGGAAAGGCAGTGAATTTTATGTTTACCTGCCCGTGGTTGAAAGCTCTTTTGAAAAGCAGGATACCAGAATAAAAGAACCGATCCAGGGTGGAACGGAACGGATTCTTCTTGTGGATGATGAAGAAGTTGTTATTGCAATGGAAAAAGAGATGCTGGAACGTATGGGATATCAGGTTACTTCATGTACCAGCAGCATTGAAGCCCTTGAAGCATTCAGGGCAGCTCCTGATAAATTTGACCTGATCATCACAGATTTGGCAATGCCAAACATGCCGGGGGACAAACTTGCAGTTGAATTGACAAAAATACGCCCTGATATTCCCATATTGCTCTGCACCGGGTTCAGTAACACCATGTCTGAAGAAAAGGCGGCATCTCTCGGTATTACCGGCTTTTTATTTAAGCCCATTGTGATGAATGATTTTTCCCAAAAGATACGTAAAATTCTTGGCAGCGTTGATTAAACCCGGAAAGCAGTTTACACTTTTATCTTCCATGGTTGAAATTACCAAGGCAAGCGA
>JAYEHB010000655.1:0-3148 GCA_034659375.1 Thermodesulfobacteriota bacterium | reverse complement strand
TTATGAATTGTGAATTGTGAATTATGAATTATGAGTTGTGAATTGTGAATTATCAATTATGAATTTTCAATTTTCAATTTTCAATTTTCAATTAATTTAGGAATGTTAAAAAATGAAAATAGTTGTGATAAATACCGGCAGTTCATCCATTAAATATGAACTGTTTGATATGGATAAAAAAGAGATGATGGCATCAGGTATGGCTGAGAAGATTGGTGAAAAAAGCAGTGTGCTTACCCATAAAAGAGTTCTGCTGGATGGTGAATTAGTAAAGATTGTTGAAAAAAAACAGCTTTTAGATCATGAACAGGGGCTTCGTAGAATAGTGGCTCTGCTGGTTGATCCAGAGAATGGAGCTGTTAAAGAAAAGAGCGAGATCTCTGCTGTGGGGCACAGGGTGGTTCATGGCGGGGAAAATATGCAGACAAGCAGAATAATTGATAAAGATGTAATCGCAGCCATAAAGGAGAATATACCCCTTGCTCCTCTGCATAATCCAGCAAATTTAACCGGTATTGAGGTGGCACTGTCTGTCTTTCCAGCTGCACCCCAGATTGCTGTGTTTGATACAGCATTCCACCAGACTCTTCCCATGAAATCCTTTCTTTATGCCATTCCCTATGAATTGTATGAAAAAGAAAAAATTAGAAAATACGGATTCCATGGTACTTCCCATTTATACGTTGCTGAAAAAGCAGCCAGGCATCTGACCCGTCCCCTTGATGAACTGAATCTTATCACGGTTCACCTGGGAAATGGCGGAAGTATGGCTGCCGTTGAAAATGGTAAGTGTGTGGAGACAACCATGGGCATGACACCCCTTGCCGGGCTTGTCATGGGAACAAGATGCGGAGATATTGATCCTGCCATTATCTTTTTTCTTGCAAATACTCTTAAAATGTCCATTAAGGAGATTGATATCCTTTTTAACAAAGAGAGCGGGTTAAAAGGAATCTGCAAAAGTAATGACATGCGGGAAATTGTGGAAAAAATGGAGGCAGGTGATGAGCTGGCAACAATGGCTGTTGAGATGTACACCCATCGTATAAAAAAGTATATTGGTGCTTATTATGCTGTTCTTGGAACTGTTGATGCAATTATTTTCACAGCAGGTATTGGAGAAAATTCTCCATTAATACGTGAATTGTGCTGCAGAAATCTTGAAAAATTTGGAATAAAAATTGATCTTAATGAGAACAATAATAAAATAGAGGGAGTTACCAGGATAAGTGCACAGGAGGGTGAGGTAAGTGTGCTGGTGATTCCGACAAATGAGGAGTTAAAGATAGCCCAGGAGACAGAAAAAGTCCTTAACTCAAAATAATAATGGAACTTCAAAGAAATGGCAGCAAAAATGGTAGCAACAAATAAAAAGGGCTGCCACCATGATTGGTAACAACCCTCTTAAAACTCTTGATACTGGCGGAGAAAGAGAGATTCGAATTCTCGATGGAGTTTTACCCCTATACTCGCTTAGCAGGCGAGTTAAAACTTTTTGACATGATTTGTCAAACGGGGTTAACCCTGGAATAAAGGGTTTTCTAAGATATAAGGTGATAACCAGAATATTTTGTATAAATGTCCTTGACATATATATACAAAATATTATATATATCCTTTCATGAAACCGGTTATTTTCAAATTCACTGCTCAGAAAGACATCAAATCGTTCCCTGAAAACGCCAGACAAAAAGCCGGGCATGAGCTAATGGCTGTCCAGATGGGCGAGTCCCCCATTGACTGGAAACCAATGCCGGCCATCGGGGCCGGGGTAAAAGAAATCCGGATACATGAGAACGGAGAATTCAGGGTTGTTTTCATTGCAAAATTTCCGGAAGCGGTCTATGTGCTGCATGCTTTTCAAAAAAAATCACAGAAGACCCCGAAAAATGACATCACCCTGGCACAGCAAAGACTGAAACAACTGGGACAAGAAAGGAGAAGCACGTCATGACTCAATCATATCAAAATGTATTTGCCGCTCTGGAGGAGGATACTGCAGTCGCAAAAAACCTTTTTATCAGAAGCCGGTTGATGCTGGAGATCCGCAAATACATCAAGGAAAACAAAATGACCCAGAAAGAAGCCAGCATAAAAATGGGTGCCACTCAGCCCAGAATCAGCGACCTGATGCGGGGAAAAATTGATCTGTTCACCATTGATATGCTGGTGTCAATGCTGGAAAAAATCGGTATCGATATTGAAGTGTCGCTCAATAAGGCTGCGTAATGGATAAAAAATACTGATAAAATAATTTAATCGAAATATACCAGGATATTTCTAACGGACTTGTCCCTGACGCTGAACCTTTTCAAATCTTTGACATTGCTGTATGAAACGAAAAGATCTTCTGAAACGTTTGCATAAAATAGGGGGTCAATTTGTCCGGCATGGTGGAAATCATGACTGGTACAAGAATCCGGCGACAGGGAAAGGTCAACCAGTCCCACGGCATATCTTAAGACTATTTAATACCCAAAGGCACACGGCTGCCATAGACCCGATTAATAGTGCTGCAGCGTTAGAGATGTCAAGGTCAATGACCAGAGGAGAAAAAAAAGATAAGCTGTATAAAACGAGAGAAATATATAATAGAACAAGGATATGAATCATTATGGCAAAACATCAATTAACTTATTATAGTGATCTTTCAAAAACATTACAAAAACAATTATTGTTACTGGCATTTCTGTGTTGTTGGCTTAGCTGCATTGGCAGCTATTTTTTTTCAAATGCAAGAATCCTGGATGCACAAATATATAGATGAGATTCGTAATAACACTCCCCAAATTTCAATAATAGCACCGCCAGAGCACCAACAACCCCAGCCAATAAAACCATCCAACCCCCAATAGGTCGATATAAAAAACCCCTTGACACCAATCCCATAACATGTAATCATACTCCCACCAAATCAGACAAAGCTCTCTCTTCGGAGGGAGCATGCAGCATCAGCAAAACAATTTAAAGCAAAATAGAGAACCCGGAGAGGTCAAAATCCTTTCCGGGTTTTCTGTTTTTTATGCTCCCTCCTTAAACTTTCCTTTAAAATCAATACATACATCAATTTCAAAATCAAAAAAGAGGAGGAATCATGACAACCAAATATGAAATTATAGAAATGGAGGAATTTTTTAAAGGGGAGGAT
>JAYEHB010000654.1:0-3163 GCA_034659375.1 Thermodesulfobacteriota bacterium | reverse complement strand
TTGTCCCAAGTGTCAGACAATGACAAAAGAAAAATGGCTGGTCAACCGGCAATCTTTTCTACCCCTTCCAATTTTTTTACTTGACTTCATATAATGTTTGGAGTATCTAACTTTTTACATAAGACATAATAAAACAGCTTGAACTCAATAATGTTTATTATAAGGAGGGCAAAGAGAGATACAAAATGAAACAAAGAATTTACAAACAAATATTCCTGGGAGGATGCATGCTTCTCCTTTTAGCTGGTTATGCCGGGGCAGAGGAATCTGTAACAATTGAAAAAACAGTGGTTACAGCCACGAGGACTGAGACAAAAATAAAAGATGTTCCGGCAAGCGTTGAGATAGTAACAGCAGAAGAGATTAGAAACATGGAAGGCTCAACTGTCACTGAAATACTGAAATTCTCAACCGGAATTAACTTTTATGACAGTATGCTGCGTACAACTCCTTCCATAAGAGGTTTTGACGGTAAACATACACTTCTGCTCATTGACGGCAAACGTGTTGCAGGGCCTTTGGGAAAATTCAGTGAATCAGACAGGATCTCCACTGAAAATATTGAAAAAATAGAGATCATCAGAGGTCCCATGAGCACCCTTTACGGCTCAGAAGCCATGGGTGGAGTTATCAACATAATAACAAAAAAACCTGACAAAATCACCATGGAAGCCGGCACCAAATATGGTGCTTACGACAGCGACACTTCATTTAATGAAACATATTTTAATCTTACCCTGGGTGGTGAAAAATTCAAAGATTTCGGCTTTACTCTTTCCGGCCAGACTTTACACAGCGACTCTTTCCCAGGCGATGGAAGGGAGACTTTATCACCTGAAAAAAGTCTTAAAAGCATCAGCAGTAAGTTCACATATCAGTTTACAGATGCATTATCTTCTGAAGCAAACATAAGCTATCTGGAAGATGAGACTTACAATCAAATTTTCAGCAAATTTCTCAAAAGTTCAGAAAATGACTTTGACCGTTTTGACTCATCCCTGGATGTTAAATATAACACCCATAAAATTAATGCACTCATAAGGGGATACTACTCACGCTGGAACAAAGATTATGAATCAAGGTATCTGGAAGATTATACAAGCCGGGGCACCCTGCACTCTTCAGGAGAACTTCAAGACTTTAATCCCGGCCAGCGAAAAACCACAGTGGTTGAAGGATTGGTCACAAAACCCATGGGCAGCCACATACTAACCCTGGGTGGAGAATGGCGCAGGGAATTTCATCACAGCTCCCGCATGGATACAGGTCATAATAATTTTACTGCTGTAAAAGAAGGCCTTTCTATTCAAGGCTCTGAATGTGAACCTGATAATTATGCACTCTATTTACAGGATGAATGGTCTCTGGGCAGCAAACTGCTGATTATTCCTGGAATCAGATATGATATTCCCGATGATTTTGATAAGGAGATCAGCCCAAAGCTTGGAATCACTTATTTTATTCATCCTGCAATGAGAATGAAATTCAATTACGGCCACAGTTTCAGGGCACCCGGGCCGGGTGAACTTTATAAGGACTGGTATGGAATGGGCGGCAGAGTTCATCTTATTGGCAACAATGAGTTGAAACCTGAAAAAAGTAACAGTTATGAGATAGCTTTAGAAGGCGAAAAAGAAAAATTTAGCGGACGTGCTGCATATTTTTACAATGAGGTTACAGATCTCATTGACTCGGAATTTATTGAAAACGAGGGCCCCAGTGTTAAGGCGTATAACTATATCAATATAAATGAGGCAACAATCCAGGGAGTAGAAATTGAAGCAGACTACATGGTGACAAAAGGGCTTAGCTTAAAGGCAGGTTATTCATATCTTGATGCCAGGGACAAGAGCAGTGATCAGAGACTTGAACAGCGTCCAAGAGAGACCATTACTGCAAAATTGTTCTACTCAAACAAAAAATATGATTTTGATCTAAACCTCTGGGGCGAATATACAGAAGATTATAAAGAAGACGATAAAAATTACAACTTCACAATGATAAACTTAAATGCAAAAAAAAGATTTACAAACAAACTGGAACTATATGCAGGAGTTGACAACCTGCTTGATAAAAAGGAAGAAGATCTTCACAAAACAATTCTTGGAACTGCTCTCTACTGCGGTGTCAGGGTTAAATTTTAAATAAGGAGAAAAACTATGAAATACAAAAACAGAGCACTGATCATTTTGATTGCCGGCATCATGCTGTTTACAGGTACAGTTGCTGTATCTGCCCATACACTCTATATCCAGTCATCCAGGTTTAATGTCCATGAAGGAGCAGATAAACCGATCTTTTTTGGATGGGGACACCATGTTCCCTTAGATGACGGCATTAGCGGGAAAAAACTGAAAAGCATTAAAATAATTGACCCTCTAAGCAAAACAGAAGAGATACCTATTCTGAAGGGAAAAGGTCTCCACTCCTCCATGGTTAAGTATGACAAAAAAGGGACATACACACTTACCGCAACAACAAATCCCGGTTATTACACAATATACAAAGACAAGAAAGGAAGAGAACATCATGCTATCAAACCTAAATCAGAGATAAAAAATGCTGAGAAAATCATCATGAGCCTGCTGTCGTTTCAATCAAGCAAAGCCTATGTAAACTGCGGTTCCACTTCTGATTCCATGCCTGAACCAGCAGGCCTTGATCTGGAACTGGTCCTCCTTAAAAAGCCCTTTGACTTAAAACCCGGGAACTTTCTGCCAATTCAGGTTCTCTACAAAGGCAAGCCATATAATGGAGAGGGGGAATGGAGTGCAACATACAATGGATACTCAGAAAAATTTGAAGATTATCTCTATCAGAAAAATAAAACATCAGGGGATAGATTTGAAATTCCTGTAACACACACCGGTGTATGGTACGTCAGATATTCATTTAAAATAAAAACAAGCGGAAAAGAAGCAAAACTGTGCGACCAGCTTAAGCACAGCACATCACTTGTCTTTGAAGTCGAATAAAAAACAGGTAAATATTCGGCCAGCACCCCATCTTCGCCCATTTTGGCCTGCTCACATAACATTAGGGAGTTGGAATAAAATAATTATCCAAATTTTGTGCAGGATTTTTGTTCGTCTTCAAGGTGTGATGGCAGGTGCATAGTGAGCTATGTGCCTGTCATCACAACGTAGAAGACGGGCAAAAAGAC
>JAYEHB010000653.1:0-3168 GCA_034659375.1 Thermodesulfobacteriota bacterium | reverse complement strand
ATCCCAAGATGCTTAATTACCTGGATACATGCAGAGGGCAAAACGATACCCGGGTCATGATGATCGAAATTGTTTAAATGAACAAGGCCGCTTCCGCCTGCTTCAATGCAAATGGTATCAACATCCATTATGTCAACATGGGAGGCCCCGTCTTTTACTTCTAACACAGTATCTTTTTTAGAAATGCCGATCAGCAACGCTGCCATACAAGTATCAAGATCTGTTTTCTGGATAATTACCTTCAATGCTTCTCCTTATATATTTTTAGTGTAAAGCAAAGCAATCTGCCCATGGCAGCTTAAAGAACCATAAGCAATGTTAAATGGCTGCTTTTATTTTTATTGTGCGGATATTTGGCCAACACGATTCAATCGCTGCGATATATTTAATACAGCTTTAAAGCTTTAAGAAGCATTTTTTGTGCCATGTCTTAATTTTTCTTCAAAACATCCCCAGATGTTCATGCTTTGGTATGGGGAAGCAACGTTATATTTCATTCTGCCCACAACAAAGCATGAAAGAACAGATCAGTGCATGGACTTTCATTTTTTCATTATAACCGGGTCGGTGATCCTGGCCCGGCCATGGAGGTTTTTATATGAAACTCTGCATAACTATTTAAACTCATGGAGTTTCATTCTTTGTTGTGGCCGATGCGGAAACCATGCTCCGACCGTGCCGGTTATATGAAATATTTGCAAATAATGCGAAAAATTTTACAAATAAGTAAAATTATCTGCCACAGGATTTGCTGATAAAAACCCTTGACCCCAATACAAATTTTATTATATTGCTTTACTTGTATATTTGTTTTGTATGAAAGCCTGTCAATAGACTTGGTCTTTCATGTTTTGCTGTGGGCGGGACGAGATGCAAAGATACCTTCCCGTGGCAGTCACTGACATTACAGTAAAGGAATGATCATGCCATACTTTTTTTCTCTGCAATACTCGGCAATTCAAAAAACCATCCTGCGCCATCACAGGTTGTGGTCCATGGCAGGCATCAGTGCCCTGTTGTCGGAATTAAACGAAATTCAACTGCCGGAAATCACAAAACGTTTCAACGGCGATGTCCTGGTGGCCGGAGGCGGTAAGTTTACCGCTCGTTTTCAGGAGGAATCAGAAGCCCTTGCCGCTCGGAAGGAGATGATCTTTGTGGTGGCCACAAATTTTCCCATGCTGGAATTTCAGGCATCCCAAAAGCCTGTCAGGGCTGACAGCCTTCAGGACGCAAAGGCTGCGACAACGGAGGACCGGAACAATATTCCGCCATACCCCGGCCTTGTTGCCGAACTTAATGGACAGAAAAGGGCCTTCAGGGGAGGAGGACTTACCTTTAATCCCCACATGATACTCTGTGAAGAGTGCTGTGTCTGTCCGGCAACAAAAGTCAAACATCTCACTGTTCTGGAAAAGGGAAAAAGAAAGACCCAGAAAAAACATCTTTGCTGTACATGCAGTCGTGCCATGGAAGAGGCCCGGATACAGTTCAAGGAAATGACGCCTTTTCTTTTTTCTTCAGAAAAGAACAGGAACAAGAAAAAAGCCCCTGGGGAAAAAAACGGTTTTTTGAAAGCGGTAGCCGACGACACCTCCCGGACATCCAGTTACCGGCAGCAAACCACCCTGAAACAGATCTATGCCCGGTACTGCGCTGAACTCATCAGGCAGGATGTTCGTATGCTGGATATCATGGAAACGATAAAAATTCCCTTTAATTTTGAGGATATGTTCGCCCCGTCTCTCCCAAAGCAAGATCGGCCGGTATCGCAAGAGAATAACAGGGGCAGCATGGCCGTGTGGTTTTCCGACATTAACAACATGAACGGCAAGGTGCCCATCTGGCTGGCCCAGAAAGACAATAAACTTTACAGCATATTTGAGGCGGTCAAAAATGTTTACATTGATATTACCGTTACCGCCCTTGCACGCACCTTTGATGCCCAAGTGCTTCTGGAGCTTCTGAAGAACTCCGACTCCCATCCCAGTTTCCTGCCCTTTCGCATTATCATTGCTGGAGGCGACGACCTGTGCATGGTCATGGACGAGAAGTACATCATGGATTTTACCCTTAACCTGTCCCAAGCCCTGTGCGAAAACAGAGAGAATGTTGACGGCAGAGAGAATGTTGACGGCAGAGAGGATCATTGTCTGAGTACCTCGTGGCTGGCAATGAAACAAAAAGAATATTGCAAAACACTGGAGCCCGAACATGCCGCAAAAATAAAAACCCGTTCCATCAAACCCTATGGATTTGGGGCTGCTTTTATCATCACCGACACCCACACACCGTTTCATACCATCCATGAAGTAGGGGAAGAGCTGATGAGCCGTGCCAAAACAGAAACCGGCAGATGGGACAACAGCATCAACTGGCGGATCATGGCTGAGGAACATTCCCTGACCGACCATCTTCTGCCCTTTGAAAAGCCACTTTTCATTGACACGCCTCCCGGAATGGATATCCGTGGTGAAGAAAATCCACAGCCTGTACCGGCAGACAAGCATCTTTCCTTTAAAACCTATGTGGATCTGTGTAACAGGCACAAGGGAATCTCTTCATCCCATCTTTACCAGATCGTGGAACAGGCCCTTGCCGTCAACTGCGACGCGGATCTCTTGAAAAAACGGCTCATGCGGCTGGATTCCCAGGAAAGGGATAAGAGTTTTTCCGGACTGCTCAGGGATGAACATTTCCAGGACACAAAGGGCCGGCTGAAAATAGAGCGCATTATGACTCTGTTTGAATTATCAACCATCGGATCAACCACAGAATCAACCACAGAATCAGCCACAGAACCAGCCATTAGTGCCCCCGCCGGGGAAGAACAACACCATATTCCCGCCACAGTGGAAAGGGAGGTACGCCCATGACCTCATTCAGTGGACTGTTTGGTGCAGATATCATCCTTACGGTAAAGGCAGCGGGATACTGGTACACCAGCGGCGGGGTAAAAGGGTCCTTTGGCTATTATCCCCATTTAAAGGATGACCATGGCCTGCCCTTTTTTCCAGACACCCAGGTTCGGGGCAACCTGAAAACCGCCGTACAGTGGTACTGCAACCTGATCGGCACCCCTTTTCCCAAAAATCTTTTCGGTGAAGAGGGAGTCCCCAGTGCCTCCCTGCTGAAGGTTGGAGACCTTGTACTGACCCCCAATTCCCG
>JAYEHB010000652.1:0-3178 GCA_034659375.1 Thermodesulfobacteriota bacterium | reverse complement strand
TATTAAAGAATGATTTTTTGGCTGCTGAAAAAAGATGCTTGATGCTGAAAAAAAAGATGCCTGAAAATTCTGAGGTTAATCTTCTTTTTGCGGATTTTCTTCTATTGCGCAATCAGCCCGGCAAAGCTGAAGAATTTTATCGCAAGGCTCTTTTGTTATCTTCTGACTCTCCTGTTTTATTTTTAAAATTTTCAATATGTTTGAAGGCAATGGGGAAAAATGTTGAGGCTGACAAGTTTTTTCAAATTGCAGATAAGAAAAGTGTAAATAAAACACCATTGATTCTTTTAAAAATGGCAGATTATTTTCTTCTTTCTGATAATTATGAAAAAGCTGAACAGAGTATTCTGCAAGCTGTTAAACAAGAACCCGAGGATTTGAGCCTGCAGAAAAGATTGGCAGAATTTTATTTTTCAACAGATAGATTGGAAAAAGCGGAAAAATTTTTAACAAGGCTTGTTGATTCTGTACCGCAATCAGTTTATCTTAAAAAAATGTTAGCTGATACATATATCTCTTTGAATAAGCTGGAACTTGCCGAAAAGATGATTACAACTCTTGGTAACTTTTTAAATGATGAAAATCCTGAGTATGAGCTCCTCAAAGGGAAATACTGGTTTCATAAATCTAACTTTGTCTATGCAGCTACACACCTTGAATCTGCTGTTGCTCTTATACCTGGTTCATCCTCTGCCCATTATTTTTTAGGCATTGCATACCTTGCAGCCGGCCGGAATCAGCTTGCAGAAAATAGTCTTAAAAAGGCTGTTTTTACCAACCCTCAAAATGTCAAGGCAGCACTTTTAATTGCTGATATTCAGTATAAAAAAAACAGATATGATTTAAGTCTTGCCTATTTGAATCAGATTTTAGAAAGTGAGCCTGAAAATTATAGGGGGCATATGCTGAAAGGGATCAATCTCATTGCCCTTAAAAAATATGATAGTGCTGCCATAGAGTTTGGAACTGCATTAAAGATTAGTTCAGTGAGTTGTGATCCTTTATATTTTCTGGCGTTAACGGCAGAATTGTCAGGTAAAGATGATATAGCCATGGAATATTATAATAAAATTCTTAGCATTCATCCGGATCTTGCAGATGCATCATACAGATATGTTATGCTGCTTTTTAGAACAAAAGAGTTTAAAAAAGCTGATGAATTTGTTCTGCACAATATAGAAAAAAATCCTGAAAATCCATATTCTTATTACACTGCCGGGATGCTTTTTTTAAGAGACAAAAAACTTGATCAGGCAAAGGAATATTTTACAAAAGCTATCTTAAACTTTAATAAACCAGAACCCGCATATTTAAAACTCGCATCCATACAGGAACAACAGGGTGATATCAATAAAGCAGTTGCAACCCTTGAGATGTGTGTGAAAAAGAATCCTTATTACACATATGGCTGGTTAGATCTTGCACAGCTTTACCTCAAAAATGGCATGGCTGTTAAAGCTCTTGATATCATGAAAAAAGCTGAGAAAATTATCCCGGACTCTCCCCGGATTCTTGCAAATCTTGCATGGCTTTATATTGAAAATAACTCTGATCTTGATCTGGCCTTTGAGTTTGCAAGAAGAGCTTATAAAAAAATGCCGCAAGACAGCTCAATTGCCGATACTCTGGGATGGGCATACTATAAAAAAGGTCTCTATGCCCAGGCAGTATGGATTCTCTCGGAAGCTGAACAAAAAGCTCCGGCAAATGGAATGATTTTGTATCATCTGGGCATGGCATTGTACAGTCAGGGTAAAATGGTACAGGCAAAAGATAAAATGCAAAAGGCCTTGAAGTACAATTTGCCTGAATCCTGCATAAGAGAAATAAATCAAAGAGTCATGGATTCAAAGCCCAGGCATGACTCCTGTGAATTTTTAAAATCAGATCTTTTTGAGATCGATAAGACCTCGCCTTTTTCCGTAAACGGACAAGGGGAAGATCATTGTGACGATAGCTTGCAAATCCGCATTCCAAAGTCCAGGATACTTGAATTACAAGAGGAACAAGAGTATTCTGATGAGGGTATATTGCAACCCCAATGGCAGAATAATGAATAAATAAAAGTATCTTCTGGAGTTTTGATGAAGTATTTCCCTGTAAAAACGGTGCTGCTCTGTCTTTTGCTGCCTTCTATCCTTTATACCTGCACCCTTACCTTGCTTGAGAAAAATTTATGCCCTGTGTATCAGCAGAAAATTGAAAATCGAATTACAGGCGGCTCAGAATCTTTACTTGATGGAAGTGTCAGGGTCCAGGATGCAGTGGGTAATAATATTCATATTTTTTTGAAAAAGGATTTCCTTGTAAATACCTTTAACCTTGAGCTAGATATTCTGGTTACTGACAGCAGTGGAAAGATCATGTATCCTTTTTTTGAGAAAATTAATTCCAGTCTGCCTGGAATAGCTGAAACCTGGGATTCTGTTGAAATTGCCAGGCATAATTATGAAATTTTGAATCAGGGGCTCATTGTAAAGGTTGTTGTTCCTCTTCGACATGGCACCTTTGCTGCAAATTCCATACTGATACTGTACATGGGATTGGGCTTATTAATATTTTTTATCTATTACAGGAGATGGTCTGTCAGTGCTGCTGAGGATGATAATAACCAGGACAAAATTATTGCCGGTCTTGTGAAGGATAAAAGAAATTTCAGTATCATACTGGATGCTTTAAAAAAAGAGAGATCTCATCTTTTTGAACAAGTTACGGATTTACAGAAAAAACATCAGGAAGATAAGGAGAGTAAGAAAAAGGCTTTCATAACAGAAGATGAGATGTTTGAAGAGATTGTCTCGCTTGAAAAAAAACTCAATGCCAATATTGAATCTCAACAGGACAAAGAAGAGGAGATTCATTTTTTAAAGGAGGAGTTGAAAAAGCATGAACGCAGAAAAGGTTGTGGTTCAAAACGAAGGGCATTTGATCTGGCTGTAAAGCGTTTTGCCACACTTTATAAGAATATTGACATGAACAGAAAGGCTTTATCCTCTTTTTTTGATCTTAAAGATGCACAGCAGATAAAGGCTGAAGAGCTTATCCATCAGCTTAATGAAAATTCTGACAGCGTAAAAGTCAAAAGAAAGGTTTTTATAGGAAAAAAAAATAAATCTGCTTCATTTGAGATATTGTTTGCATATAATGGCAGGCTCTATTTTAGAAAAATTGATGGCAA
>JAYEHB010000651.1:0-3191 GCA_034659375.1 Thermodesulfobacteriota bacterium | reverse complement strand
GAACGAGAGTTAATTATAATAGTGGAATTTCTTTCTTTTATTTTTTGTGAAGGAATTTGAATAAAAGGGATCTCACTTCTTTCAAAATCAAATAAAATAACAGGTCTGCCAGTGTGTTCTTTTTTTTTCAGGATATCTCTATTAATATTAAATTTCTTATCCGAATGTTTCTCAAAAGCGTCGAACATGTACTTAGGAATGCTCCAATGCCACCATTCTCCATGTTTTGCATCTTTCCAGTTTAAAAGCATATGCCAAAAACGTTCAATAAGTTCTGCATTGATTGGCTGGCCATATTTTATAAAATACTCAATGGGTTTAGGTTGCGTGCTAAGTTTAGGTTCATTTTTCCATCTGCGAATAACAGATTCCCCTGTTTCATACATTGCTTTTATATTTTCAAATTCAGTTAATATGTATTCTTCGATAAATTTGTTCATATGAATGTCAGGTATCAAACCATGAAGCAAGATTGGTGTAACATACTTGAAATTAGTTGGAATATCTGAAAATTGTTCCAGTTGATTTTCTTCAAGGCATTTTAGAAATAATTGGCCACTTGGAGAAGAAAGATTAGTATTGTGACAACAGCCCAATCCTTCAAAAATATGAGGCCAGAGCTCTTTACCCCGGTCCTCACCATAGTCAAAAATCCCTGTCCAGACAAAATACAAAGCAATTACTGCTCGTGCTTCTTTAAATTCAAAAAAGTGAGGATTAAATTTATCATTAAAATAAAATTTGAGGATTTTGCTCAGGTATTTTTGAAACACTCTATATGTTTCCTCTCCTTCCGGCCGTTCGATCTGCCCGATTAATTTTATATCAGAAAATTCGTCAAGGAGTATTGCACCTGTTTGATAAAGAAACTCTTGTGGATTATATTTTGGTGTTGATTCAAATATTTGTTTTATCGAGTTCGCATCAATTTTCATTCCACCTCACATAGTAAAAAAATTTACAGAAATCCTGGTTATCACGGATTTGGGGGAGTGACATTTTTTGCTGGACATTAGATTAACTTTCATACAAGTTATGTTAGTCAACTTATCTTATATGAAAGGAGCTCAATGTCTGACAATAAATCATCCACTCCCCGAATGAACCGTACAATTGTTTTGCCTTTTGATCAAGCGAATTATCATAAAATTGTTGAAGATCCAAAATGGTACAAGCAAAAACTCTGAAAACTCTAAAACTCTGATAAATGGGGTCTGATAAATGGGGTCAGAGTAAAATTAAACATTGTATTGTTCTACAAATTAGTGGTAAGTACCCGAGCATATTTAACCTGGTATTTTGACATTTTTTTGTTGAGATATATCAATAACTTAGAATGGTGTTGTCTCCGGGGGATTATCGATGGTCCATATTGAAAAAAGAATATAGTAGAATTAACAATAACCTTGGTTGACAAAGCTTAAGCAATTATGATATTAGTCAACCAAGGAGGTGATAATCATGATCAATGAATTCGGGAAACGCTTATACAGTGCAAGAAAAATGGCGGGTTTGAGTATGGCGGCCCTGGCCGAAAAAGCCGGTTCCGTGGTAACCAAGCAGGCCATCAGCAAATATGAAAAAGGGAAGATTAACCCGAGCAGTGAGGTGTTGATTACCCTGTCGACTGCCCTGGGCGTGAAGATAGATTATTTTTTTAGGCCCTCTTCCATCACCATTGAAGGGCTGGAGTTCAGAAAAAAAGCCAGGATGACCCGAAAGGTTGAGGATCAGATCAAGTACCAGACCATTGACTTCATTCAAAAATATATGGAGCTGGAGGATATACTCGATGTCCAGACTGTGTTTGAAAATCCGGTGAGCAACCCCTTGGTTAAGACCCGGGAAGACATTGAGGTGGCGGCACAGGAAATCCGTGAAAAGTGGGCGTTGGGACAGGGGCCGGTGTCTCACTTGATTGAACTGCTGGAGGATAAGGGGTTCAAAATTTTTGAAGTATCTGAATTTGATTATTTTGACGGTCTGTCAGGATTCGTATCCGGTTTTAATGTCCCGGTTGTGGCTGTTTACAAGGGATATGACCTAGCGCGTAAGCGCTTTACCATTGCCCATGAACTGGGACATCTGCTCCTTGATTTTTCACAGGCTGATGGGCAGGATATCGAAAAGCTCTGTCATACCTTTGCCGGTGACCTGCTTTTACCCGAAGCCGTGATAAGAAAAGAACTGGGGAAAAATCGCTCTAAAATCACCCTGTGGGAGCTGAAAAAACTGAAAGGAATTTTCGGCATATCCATCCAGGCAATCATGGCCCGGGCTGCCAACCTTTCAATTATCAGTCCAAACGCCTATAAATCCTTTTGCATCAATGTCAGGAAAAGCGGCTGGCATATTGAAGAGCCGGGAAAATATGAAGGCAAGGAAGTCTCCAATCGGTTCAAACAGCTAATTTATCACGGTGCCGCAGAACAGGTGATCTCTTTCAGCAAAGCGGCCCAGTTCCTGAATATGCCGGAGTCGCAGTTCCAAGATGAGGTTCTTTTTGTCTCATGATTCTTTTGGTAAATGACGCCAATATTTTCATTGATCTCTTACAAATTGATTTACTGACCGATTTCTTTCAGCTTCCCTATAAGTTCCATGTAACCGATTTGGTGGCCATTGAAGTTCATGAAGCAAATCGCGATAAACTGGTCGCCTGCATGGAACAGGGCGTTCTCCTTAAAAAAAGTTTCGCTTACGAAGAGTTGATGGAAATTCAACAGCTGCAGGTAGAGTACAGAAGGTTGTCCATCCCGGACTGCTCCTGTCTTTTTCATGCAGAGAAAACCTCCGGACGGATATTAACGGGGGATGCTGCTCTCAGGCGGTCTGCCCAGCAGCGGGATATTAAGGTTCACGGTGTTCTCTGGGTTCTTGACCAATTGGTGGAACAAGAGATCATTTCACTTAAAAAGGCCCATGAAAAGCTGACACAATTATTGGAAAAAAATCCACGGCTTCCCGGCAATGAATGTGGCAAGCGGTTGAAAAAATGGAAACAAGGATAAGACATAATGATTCCATCGGTACTGACACACCATTTTGAATTATTGTTACCAGCATAATTCACTACTTTGATATACTGCCACCATACTGATGTCAATATTATTAACATTAAGCACCTAACGAAAAAATGAGGTTTTTCTGATATCTTCCATGATCATGTAGAGAGCAGGAACATAGAGCAG
>JAYEHB010000650.1:0-3191 GCA_034659375.1 Thermodesulfobacteriota bacterium | reverse complement strand
TTGTGGATGCTTCAAAAAACAAAGATGAAGTCTTTGAACAGATTCTTTCGGGGATTAAGCAGCGGTTATGTATAACTGCCACAATTCACAATTGAAAATTGAAAATTGAAAATTGAAAATTCATAATTCATAATTCATAATTCACAATTCACAATTCACAATTTGAACAGGATAGATAAAAAATGAGTTATTCATTACTCGATTCCATAGGAAATACACCTGTTGTTGAGATCAACAGGCTGAATCCTTTTTCAAATGTCAAAATTCTGGCAAAGCTGGAATATATGAATCCAGGCGGTTCCATCAAGGACAGAGCTGCACTCTCAATGATCGAGAATGGTGAAAAGAGTGGAGAGCTTACTAAAGCCAGGACTGTTATTGAAGCTACCAGCGGCAATACAGGAATTGGTCTTGCAATGATCTGTTCTGTAAAAGGGTATAAACTTGTTTTAACCATGTCTGAATCTGCAAGTGAGGAGAGAAAGAAAATTTTAAAGGCAAGGGGTGCTGAAATTATTTTAACTCCCGGGCATCTTGGATCAGACGGAGCCATTGAAGAGGTGTACAGACTTGCCAGGGAAAATCCTGATAAATATTTTATGACTGATCAGTATAATAATGATGCCAACTGGAAAGCACATTATCATACAACTGCCATGGAGATCTTTGAGCAGACCAAGGGGAAAGTAAATTCTGTTGTGGCAAGCCTTGGAACAAGCGGAACCCTTATGGGGCTTTCAAAAAGACTTAAGGAGCTTAATCCTGATATCAGAATCATTGGTGCAGAGCCCTATCTTGGCCATGGAATACAGGGCCTTAAAAATATGAAAGAGTCTTATGTACCTGATATTTTTGATAAAAAACTGCTTGATGAAAAGATTAATATTGAAGATGAAAAGGCTTTTGAGATCACAAGAGAACTTGCCCAAAAAGAGGGGCTGTTTGTAGGTATGAGCAGTGGAGCTGCCATGGCTGCTGCCTTAAAAGAGGCTGAGAAGATGAAAAGCGGTATTCTGGTGGTTATCTTTCCTGACAGTGGAGAGAGGTATCTTTCCACATCTCTTTTTGTAGTTAAGGACAATATAACTTTAAATCTTTTTAACACTCTTTCCAGGAAAAAAGAGTTATTTAAGCCTGGGAGGCAGGGTAGGGCATCGGTTTACACCTGTGGTCCTACAGTTCATAAAAGAATGGACATGGGGCAGTTAAGAAGGTTTGTCGCAGCTGATCTTCTCTGCAGGTATCTGGAATTTTCAAAAATTTCAGTAAATCATATTGTAAATATAACGGATCTGGATGATAAGACCATACAGGAATCTGAAAGAGCCGGTGAATCCCTTGAAAAGTTTACTGAAAAATATACCCGCACCTTTAAAGAGGATCTCAACCGGCTGAATATAAGAGAGGCACAGGGCTATCCCCTGGTCTCAGAGCATGTGGATGAGATGGTAAATCTTGCTAACCGCCTTGCAGAAAATGGTTCAGCCTATGAAAAACTTCGTTCTCTCTATTTTGATATTTCAACCCTTACTGAGTATGGAATACTTTCCAATGTGGATCTTGATAAAATCAGGGTTGGTGCAACTGTTGATCTTGATGATTATGAAAAGGATAATCCCAGGGATTTTACTCTGTTAAAAAGGGTCCGCCTTTCAGAATTAAAAAGGGGGGTCTGCATAAAGACAAAATGGGGCAGTGTGCGTCCATCTCTTCATCTTCAGTGTGCTGCAATATCCATGAAGTATCTTGGAGAAAATTTTGATATTCATACAGGTGCCAGGGAGCTTGTTTTTCCCCACCATGAAAATGAAAATGCCATTGCCATGGCAGCCACAGGTTCTCTTCTTGCGAACCATTGGATGCACTGTGACGGGGTTAGCTATGATGGTTTTCTTGAACAATTAACAATGAACAATGAACAACGACCTGGTAACAGCAGTTTTGAAGGGATGGGATACGAAGATACACTCGCGGGAAATCTGGAAAATATCAGCCTTGACACACTTGAAAAAATGGGATGGGATTCAAGGGTTGTCAGGTTCTGGCTTATTTCAACCCACTACAGCAAAACACTTCATCTGTCAGAACAGGCATTAAATGATGCAAAATTCTCTTTAAAAAGATTTGACCGTTGCTTTGATTCTCTTGCACAGATCAGGCAGGGAGAGCAGTACAAAGATCTTGATCAGTTTCTCTATGATCTAAAACATGGTTTTTCATCAGCACTGGATGATGATTTAAAGATAACAGATGTTGTTGCACTGTTGTTTAAATCAGTAAAAAAATTAAACCGGCTCATGGATATAAAAGGGATTGATCATAGAGGAGCAGGTTTGGTTTTAGAGCTGTTCAAAGAGATTGACTCTGTTCTTAAAATATTTAAGTTTGAGCCTGAAAAAGTTTTTTCCGGTAAAAAAATAGAAGAGCTTTTTAAAAAAAGGGAACAGGCAAGAGAAAAAAAAGATTGGGACCTGGCAGACAGTATCAGGAATGAGCTGAATGCCATGGGAGTTGAAAGTCACGATAAAAAGGTATGAAAAGAAATGAAACTTCTGTTTTTTCCATTTACACATTTAAGCGAAAAAGATGCTGAATCTGTTCTAACATGTTTTCAAAGATTCTCCTTTATAAGTACAAAATCAAGGGAGGAGTTTGTCCATGGTGATGAACCACTGAAAAACAGCACTTTTATTGATTTTATATTTACTGAACAAGAAGAGCTTAGGCCTGTGCTTGAAAGAGTGCATGAATACAGAGCATGGGCTGAAATACATGGTGGTGGAGCTAAGGGTTACCTGAAATCACTTTTAAGGGATACTCCATATTTTACATCAGATACAATGGTTGGTAATATCAGAACCCAGATAAATACCCGGATAAATAAAAGAGCAGGTAAACAGGATGTCAAAGCCGGCCGGATATCTGATCACAAAGATAGAGAGGCATCTGACCAGAAAGACTCCTTTGCTGAAAATCTTCTTTTTTTAAGACTTGCCCAGGAGCAGGATGCTGAGAATGAGAGCATTGACAGTGCTTTTTCAGCAGTTAGTTTTAATGAACAGCAGATTATTGCCTCGGTTAAAGGAGAATCAGCAAACGCTGAGAATAGAGTGCAGGATGATGATCCGGCTCTTTATATGAGTGAAAAAAGGATAGATGCCTGGGCAGGGCTTTTTAAGGAAAAAAAAGGA
>JAYEHB010000649.1:1571-3201 GCA_034659375.1 Thermodesulfobacteriota bacterium | reverse complement strand
TTGAAAAACGGGCTGATAAATTAAAAACAAGGATTGCCTCCACGGGAATTTACCTTCAAAGGTGTATATAAAATTGTGAATTGTGAATTGTGAATTATGAATTATGAATTATGAATTTTTAATTTTCAATTTTCAATTTTCAATTTTCAATTAAGGTATAACGTGATTAATATTACAGCAGCACGAAAGGCAAATAAGAAAAAATTAGAGCTTGATATAGCTCCATTGATTGACATGGTATTTATTCTGCTGATCTTTTTTCTTGTTACAACTTCCTTTGTAAAAGAAACAGGAATCGATATAAATCGTCCTGCAGCCGCCACTGCAGTGAGCAGAGAGGATGTAACGATTCTTATCGGCATCACAGAAGAAAATCAGATTTTTATTGAAAACAGAGAAATTGATATCCGGGTTGTGCGCATAAATGTTGAAAGAGCTCTTGCAGAAAACCCCGAGGGAAGCGTTGTAATCGTGGCAGACAGGGCAAGCAGCACAGGAACAGCCATCCAGGTAATGGATGAATGCAAGCTTGCAGGGGCAGTAACCGTTGCCCTTGCTGCAAACCTGCCCAAAGGTACAAATTAGATGCATAAATTAAGACTCTGGACAGCGGCATTTTTTGCTTCTATTCTGCTCAATTTTATGTTTTTCAGTCTCATGCCCCTGATGGTTAACAAAAACCCCTCTTTTTCTGATAAACCAAAAGTATTTAAGACCATCAACGTGGTAAGAATCAAACAAAAAGAAATCCCGCCGGACCAGAAAAAGAAAAAAATTGAGAAAAAAGAAGAACAGATAAAAAAGAAAACTCTCACTCAACAGTCAAGAACTGTACAGAAACATGAGATCAAACCTCTGACAAAATTCCCCTTTGAGATAAACCAGAAACTCCCTCCAGTACCTGGCATGCCTGCCATTAACATGCAAGATATTAAAATTGATGTTCCTGCTTTAAAAAATGCATATATGGCTTCAGAAATTGATAACAGTCTGACACCCCTTGCCCATGTTCCCCCTCTCTATCCGTTTCGGGCAAAAAGAAGGGGTATCGAGGGATGGGTAAAGGTAAAATTTCTGGTAAATAAAAATGGTGCTGTGGAAAAGATAAAAATAGTTGAGGCAGAACCAAAAGATATCTTTAACAAAAGCGTATTAAACACCATTCCTCAATGGCGATTTTCACCGGGAACCGTTGAAGGAATTGTCGTTAACACATGGGTTGTTACAACCATCAGGTTTAAGCTGGAGAATTAGAATTGAGCATGACAAAGTTAACTGACTTAATCTTGACAAGCGGCAACCCAAACTGGCTTAGGTGCAACCTTCAGATTATCAATTTTTTAACCAGAAACAAACAAACCAATATTCGTATCCTGCTTAAAGTTGGTGGACAAATGCTCTTTAGGAACCAGTTTCAAATAACTTGCCCATTTCAGAATACGCCACCGTTGAAGAATAGTGTTCCTCAATTTTTAAAAGGGTATGTTATTTCAGACTCATTACTTAAAATAAAAAATGCGTGGAGTCAGGCTTTTATCATAATCCTGTTGACAGCTTTTATTTTACAGGCGGTAAATCCATGTGCCTCCATATGTGCCTCCATGGCAGAACAGGGTTATAGGGATATTTC
>JAYEHB010000649.1:0-1471 GCA_034659375.1 Thermodesulfobacteriota bacterium | reverse complement strand
TTAAAATAAAAAATGCGTGGAGTCAGGCTTTTATCATAATCCTGTTGACAGCTTTTATTTTACAGGCGGTAAATCCATGTGCCTCCATATGTGCCTCCATGGCAGAACAGGGTTATAGGGATATTTCCCTGGCTGAACAAATTCTCCTTCACAAAGCATACGGACTAGCGGAAAAAGAGAATAGAGCCGGGGCATTGAAAATCCTGGAAGAATTTAAAGAAAACAAAGAGACAAAAGGAAAAAAGACCCATGCTCTGATTTTATTCACAATGGGTAATTACCATCTCACAGACAAGCAGTTGAAAAAAGCTGCTGCATGTTATAAAGAAGCTGTGGTAAATACTCCTGAATTTGAGGCAGCCTGGCTCAACCTTGCACAAACTAACTATCAACTTAACAGATATGTTAAGGCAGGAGATGCTTTTATCAAGGGATATGAATATGGAGAAGCACATAAACCAGAACATCTCTATTACAGCACAACCGCATATATCTCTGCCAAAGAGTATAAAAAAGCCTTAAAGAGCTTTAACCGCCTTTTTTTATACCATGCAACTGAGATAAAGCTTTCCTGGCAAGAGAGCCTGGTTCATATATACCTCTCCCTGGAACAGCCTGAAAAAGCTCTGCCCCACATGGAACTTCTTGCAGAAAAAAGCAGCGGCAAAACTAAAATCCAATGGCAGAAGACCCTGCTTTACCAGTATATAAATCTTGAGATGAATGAAAAAGCCCTGGATTATCTTAATTTCCTCACCACCCATTATCCTGAAGAGCCACAATGGTGGAAAGGGCTTGTCCATTTTTATCTTGCTCAAAATCAATATGAGCCTGCTCTCACTGCTTTAACCATTTGCAGCTTTCTTGCACCTTTATCAGAAAATGAAAAAAAACTTCTGGCAGATCTTAATCTTTCTCTTGGAATCCCAGCCAGAGCTGCAAAATATTATAAAGAGCTCTTTAAGCAAAAGCACAGCCCAGCACTTGCTAAAAATATAATCCACACCCTCCGGCGCATGAACAGTTATGAAGAGGCCCTTGATTTTGCCAACCAGGGCATTGAGTACCTTAAAATCAGTTCTGACCATAATGACCTTAATCACCTTAATGACAAGGATAATGATAAGGATAATGATAAGGATAAGGATAAGGACAAGGATAAAAATAAGGATCTGAATGACCTTAAAATGATTAAAGGAGAGATCCTTTTTTCAATAAAAAAATATAAAAAAGCTGCTGCAGTATTTGAAAACGTTGCAAATGCAGCAACAAAAAACAGCGGCAGAGCCTGGCTTATGTTAGGTTACAGTGCTATGAACTCAGGTGACCGCAAACAAGCACGCCATGCCCTGGAAAAAGCATTAACATTTAAAAAAGAGAAAAAAGCTGCTGAAAGAGCTCTCAGGTTTTAAGATTTAATTTTCGTATTTTTTTGACAAAAAAAATTAGTCACCTGAATGTCACACGTAAA
>JAYEHB010000648.1:0-3215 GCA_034659375.1 Thermodesulfobacteriota bacterium | reverse complement strand
CCAGTTTCAAATAACTTGCCCATTTCAGAATACGCCACCGTTGAAGGATAGTGTTCCTCAATTTTTAAAAGGGTATGTTATTTCAGACTCATTACTAAAGGAGCAGCTACAAGATCCTCTGGATTGGGGTATTTTGCAAAAAGATTATCTGTGTACTGGGCAGACAAAATAGTTGCAGTTAAAAGTTGAAAAGGGCTTTTATGAGTCAGCTAAGTTTCTACCACAGGGTATCTTGCCTTAAGTGTGCCAAGGATTTTAGTAATTTTTAATTTTGATATAGTCATATCAACAAATTTTCGAAAGCTGCTCTCCTGTCAGCATATCAACAATTCTTGTGTCACCGATCAGAGTCTCGATGTATACTTTACCGGCGTTTTGTGGATTTGCATCTTTGAGCATCACATTTCCGATAATACAGGCATCTTTACCAAACTCATCTTGTTTTATTGAACAGGGGGGGGGCAAGTCTGCTCTTGACTCTTTCTATCTTTTCATTTACTGCACAACTATGCTTAGACTAATAAAAATAGAATATCCTGACACAGGGGGGGGCATGTGATGAACCGTGGCAGGCGGTCAGAAAAGGTGTTTTCTGCCAACCAGTATTACTGGTGTCTTTTTGACCTGCTAAAAGATACTTAGGAGATGTGGGGGCATAAGAATCTGCCTATTGCCTTATTTTATCAATAAGAGTCAAGAGTAGACTTGACCCCCTTTACTTTACTTGACCCCTTTAATAGCTTACGCCATTGTTTGTTAATATTAGGTGAGCTACCCAAGCCTAAAAGGCCTGGGCTTCCTGTTTCGTAGAACCGTGTACATCAATCAAAGCGATCAATGCGTCTTACAGGCTCTCCACAGGCTTTAAACATTCTGTGGAAGCTGGTGTACAAAGACGCAGGGGATGACACGTTGGCAAAATTCGTCCTCAAGGATGGCAAGATTGCCGGATTCTGGCTCCAATAGCAATGCGAGCAACTGTCGAACCAACGAATTGAGCACGATTTCTGGTTAGCTGCGCGGCTTTGCTCTGCCACCTAGGGAAACAGATTCAGACAAGGCATCCTCGTGCATCGACCCGCTCTTTATGAATAGTTCCGCCGGAAGTGATCAAATGGAAGTGATCATACAGGTTTACGCAGAGGCTAATATTTACCGGAACAATACTGAGACGTTCTCCTACCTTTGGCGGAGAACTGCAGCCACTGACATCAATCCATCCGTGTTCTTCATGCAGCCGGGTTATCACGGCATGGGGATATTCAACCACATATCCCATCTCAAGGTTTTCAAAGCGTAAAAGCTGTTTCGCAGAAAGAGCCTTGGAACCGGCATCAATAATAACCCGGTCCGGAGCCGTATCGGAAACAACGGTTGCAACCACGCGTGCTGCACACTCTTCCAAAGTGCAGTGGTCAAACTTTTGAATAAAGTAATCATTGTAAACCGCTGTTCCCACCCTGATTTCATTAATATAGGGGATAAGGTGTGTCTTTTCCAGGGAGGGTGTTGAGCCAGATGATACGATTTCGGGCTTAAGCCCGGCAGAGCAGAGTGCCTCATATAGAGGAATCCACATCTGGTTGATCTGTTCAAAACTTTGCACGTCACGGGCGCTCTCTCCGTAGAGATGCCCAAGATACATCTGAATACCGTCGTATCGCAGTGTGGCAAGTTTTTTTGAATATTGTGCAAGTTTTATGATCTGTTCAGGTGCAGTAAAGCCGCAGCGGTGAAGTCCGGCATCAAACATGACCAGAATTCCAATAACAGTGTTATAATCAGCAGCTGCAAAAGCAAGTTGATCCATTACATATTGGGAATCCACAGCAACTCTAAGATTATGTTTCAGGGAGAGTTTTGCAAGGGATTGTGCCCGGATGTTTCCCACAGCAGGATAGGCAACAGTAATATCCACATCACCGATTTCTGTCATGATCTCGGCTTCTCCTGCTTTTGCACAGGCAATGCCCTTTGTGCCTGAGTTAAGCTGCATGCGGGCTATATAAAGGGACTTGTGGGTCTTGATGTGTGGCCTGACAGTAAAGCCGTGACGGTTTGCATAGTCGTGGATGCGGGTTATATTCTTTTTTACAATATTTTTTTCCACCACAAGAAATGGTGTTGGAATCTGGCTTGTGATATTAAGTAAATTTGTTTCCATGACAGCAAGAGATCCTGTGAACGCTTAGGTTCTTAATTCTTATTTTCGTGTTATTTTGGCAAGAGAATCATAAATCCCTTTTTGGTTCTGGCTTGTCCAGGTTAGGTTTAAAGAGTCAGGTTTAAAGATTTACTCCTTTATCAGAAAAATCGATGTGTTATTTACCGGAGGCTTCGGGCGTATGCACATGTATTCCATGAATTTGTGGTGAAGATCAAAAACAGACCTGTCATCCATAAGTCTTCGCAGTCCTTTTTCATAAATTCGATAGGAAACCTTTGTACCCTTTGGAAGTGATCCTGCAAGATGAGTAAAGATCTCATTCTTGGGATGTGCATCAGCTCCGATCATGACAAGGTGGCACTTTTGTTCAAGGGGCAGTAAAAAATGGTTTCCCTGAATAATACGGATATCTTCGGTTAATTCAAGGGTTTTAATGAGTTTTGTTGAAAGTTCGGCATATTCCGGTATAAGTTCGATGCCGATCCCTTTAACACCGTATTGTGAGCAGAGAGAGATAAGACTTAAGGGCAGAGGTCCGCTTCCAAGAAATACCACATAATCTCCTGATTTGAGGTTTCCGCCCCTATATTCCATGTGGGCCAGCTCAATATAGTTGGGAAAGAAGGTAAACTCCTTTATTGCTTTCCAGGGATCAGAGCTTAAAATAATCGAATGCGCACTCTTGATCTCCATTCTCAACCCATAGGTTCTTTTCATGTGGGAGATCTTTTTTATGATTGGCTTGAAATCTTTAGAACAAAGCAGGTTCTGGGCTTCATTGTCGCCGATATCCATAGCTCCAAGACGGGTGAGCTTCTCAAAATGGGGGCGTAAAACAGCTTCGGGTGTGTTGAATATTTCATCATCCGGCAGATTGCGGATGGCTGAATAAATATTCATGAATTCATTTTTAATTGAAGTCATTGTTTCCTTTTTCATGCATTACACTCCTTAAAAATGCCTGGGGCTTTAGTTCAGGGGTTGTTGACTCAAGTTCAGGGGTTGTTGACTCAATCAGCTGTGCAATAATAGTTGTGTTGTTGACCCG
>JAYEHB010000647.1:0-3224 GCA_034659375.1 Thermodesulfobacteriota bacterium | reverse complement strand
TGATAATTCATAATTCACAATTCATAATTGATAATTCATAATTCACAATTCATAATTCATAATTTTCAATTTTCAATTTTCAATTTTCAATTGATTATGTGAGCAGGCCAAAATAGGCGAAGATGGGGTGCTGGCCGAATATTTACCCATTGCTCTTGCTCCTGCAACAACTGCCTGTCCCAGGGAAATGCCACCATCTCCGCAGGGAACCTGGGTATGTGTATAAACTGTTATTCCTCTTTTTTCAAGACCATGGGAAATCCCGTTTAAAATAATGGAATTATTAAAAACACCACCGCTTAAGACTGCTTTTTTAAGACCGGTCTTTTCGCTCACCACCATGGCACTCTTTATAAAAATATCAATCACGGTTTTGTGAAATCGCCTGCTTATCCTGCCCGGGGACTCATCCTCTTTTATGGCATTAACAATCTGAATAATGGCTGGAGAAAAATCAATCTCCACCATTATTCCGCCGTCATCAGACACGGTTTCATTGAAATTAAAATCATATCCTGCATCAACCGAATTTGCTTCTTCAATAGCTGGCTCCTCACCTGCATAAGCAAAAATCTCTTCTTCACAAAATGAGTTTTCCCCTGCATGGGTAAAATTGGCTGCTGCTTCAAGCTCCATTGCCGCCTGGCTCTCAAAGGATACTTTATGTCTTATTCCAAGAATGGCTGCCACAGCATCAAAAAGACGGCCGCAACTGGATGTAACAGGTGAATTTATCCTTTTTTTTATCATCTGCAGGAGAAACTCAAGCTTATCTTTTCCAACCATTTTAATAAATGGAATATCAAAATCAAGGAACTCATCTCCAAATGCAGAAAAAAGATATGCCGCTGCCATACGCCAGGGCTCTGTTACTGCAGCTTCACTTCCAGGCATGGGAACATAGGCAAGGTGGACTCGCCTTGTAAAAGAGGTCTCAGTACAGGTAAGAACCTCACCTCCCCATATTTTCCCGTCGGTTCCAAAACCTGTTCCATCAAGGGTAACTGCAATAACCTCTTCTTTAAGATTATTCTCAGCCATGCATGACACAGCATGGGCATGGTGATGCTGCACAGGAACAATTTTCAAACCCTTGTGCTTAGCTGTACCAGTATTGCCATTTGCATTTACATTGCCATTTACATTGCCATTGCCATTTGTATTGGTAGAGTCATTCACAGATTCAACAGTCGGGTCATCTGCATATTTATTCACATGGTCAACGGTCTGCTCATCTACAGGCTCATAAGCATAATGAGACTCATAAGCATAGTCTTTTGCATATTCAGTGCTCATATAACCAGGATGCATGTCACAGGCAATAATTTCAGGCTCAATATCAAGGATACGCTTTAGATGATCTATAGTTGTTTTGTAAAATTCAAAGGTCCTGGGATTGTCAAGATCTCCAATATACTGACTTACAAAAGCTCTGTTCTCCTTTGTAAGGCAGACTGTGCTTTTTAATCCCCCCCCACAGGCAAGAACCTTTTGGGGTTGAAAATGCGAAACCGAGGAATTTCTTAAAAAGAGAGGTAAAGGGGCATATCCCCTGGATCTTCTCAAAAACCTTGTATTGCCATTGCTGAACTGAACAATTGAATCATCAGCCCTGAAATAGATATCCCTGTTATGGAGAAGAAAATAATCTGCAATATGGGGAAATGCATCCAGAGCATCATCATTATCAATGGAAAGCGGTTCTCCACTGCGATTCCCGGAAGTCATCACAAGAAGATCCGGCCCCTGTGCAAGAAGAAGATAATGAAGGGGAGTATAGGGCAGCATGATCCCAAGATATCTGTTGTTCGGCGCTATATGGTGAAAATCAGATTTTTTTTCAAGAAGCACTATGGGCCTGTGATGGCATTGAAGCAGCTCTTTTTCCCTTTTATTAATAAAAACATATTCTGCTGCTGATAAAACAGATTTTGCCATTAAAGCAAAGGGTTTGTCCGGTCTTTTTTTTCTTGCCCGTAATTTTGCAACAGCATCTTTATTTAATGCATCTGCGGCAAGATGAAATCCACCAAGCCCCTTTACAGCCACAATTTTGCCCTGTTTTAAAAGATTGGCTGCAAAGGTTATTGAATCTTTTCCATTAAGAGCAACCCTGTCGCCTCTATTATCAACAAGGAAAACATGGGGGCCGCACACCGGACAGGCATTTGGCTGGGCATGGAATCTTCTGTCCCTGGGATCATCGTATTCCTGCCGGCAATTATCACACATCTTAAAAATATCCATGGATGTTTTCTGCCTGTCATAGGGGATATCTTTTATAATTGTATATCTTGGGCCACAGTTGGTGCAGTTGATAAATGGATATTCATATCTTCTGTTTTCTGGATCATTCATCTCATCAAGACAGTCCCGGCACACAGAGACATCAGGGGGAATCAGGGCAGATCTGATTTTATCACACCCACGACTCTTTGCAATCATGAACTCTGAATAACCTTTTACCTGGATATCTTCGATTTTTACATCAGAAACAGATGCAAGGGGAGGATTTTTTTTATAAATATCAGCACAAAAAGCGTCCAGACTCATTGGCTGCTGAAAAAATCCTTCAACAACAAGGGTAACACCCTGGGCAGTATTTACAACCTCTCCTGTAAACCCATATTTATCAGCAAGCTGAAACAAAAATGGCCTGAACCCAACACCCTGGACAACACCGCTGATGGTCAGCCTTCTGGCTTGAATACTATTCACCTGACTCCTGGTCCAGTGAAGCCATCATTTCACGCATATCTCTTAAAGTCAGCTCTGCAGTTTCCTCATCAATCTGGCTGATGGCAAAACCTGCATGGACAATCACGTAATCACCCACTTTAATATCATCAAGAAGCATAATACTTGCCTCCCTTGAAACACCATCAACATCCACGGTGGCAACAGAATCCTTAATCTCAACTATCCTTGACGGAACTGCAAGACACATAATCTTATTCACTCCATAAAAGTTAAAACTTAAAAAAAATTTACTATAAAACATCAAGCCTTATATTATAACAATAGATTCAATATTATCAAGAAAATTTATATGTGCCATATATAACTGCCACGGGCAGCCTTGGTAGTCTAAGTCTGCACACAACAAATGATGAAGGGCAGCCACAGGGGGTTTGCCCCTACGTTTGCCAGGACTTTCATATAAACCGGTATAACCTAAAGGGCAGAAACTGGCCGGAGCATGGTTTCAGCCTTTAAAAGACATT
>JAYEHB010000646.1:0-3232 GCA_034659375.1 Thermodesulfobacteriota bacterium | reverse complement strand
TTGACGAGGCTGTTAAAGCTCTACATAAAAAATATTATACCCGTGAATGTCCCTATTGTGCAGAGGTTATTAAAAAAAGAGCTGTTGTGTGCAAGCATTGCGGGAAAGAAATATCAAGGGGTTAGTCCTCTAGGGCCGGAGCATGGTATTCGCCCGGCCATAAGATTGAGGGCAGACACAGTGGCCTGCCCCTACCATTCGCGGTTGCCGATTGATTCATGACCGTAGGGGCAACCCCCTGTGGTTGCCCTGTTTTTTGTGGTTGCCGATCATTTGGGCAGACACGGGGGCCAGCCCCTACGGTTATTTCGATGATTCCGTGAATATGGTTTGGCATTACCACAAATTTATGAACATTAAACCCATTGTAATAAACGGGGATTTCATTCCATATTTGCTGCACCATTTTCCGTCAAACGGGATCATCTGCTCCGGCTTCACTTCAGTGGTTCCGGCGTCTGTGAGGTGTTTGTTTTTGAGGGCAAAGGCCGGTTTTCAATGTCCGGCTCCAGTGGTTTTGGCCGATGTTCGGGGGCTATGAAATGCAGTGGTCTGGTATTTTTTGCCGGTGACCAGCATCACCAGATCGCCGACATATTCCCTGAGTTGTTCTGCCTGGGCGTTCATCTCTTCAGACGCAGAGGCGGATTCTTCGGCATTGGCCGCATTCTGCTGCACCACCTTGTCCATTTCCGTCACCGCGACATTGACCTGATCAATACCGATGGACTGTTCTCTGGATGCGGCGGAAATTTCCGCAATCAGGCTCCCCACCCTGGCCGCACTCTCGGCCACCTTTGTGAATGCCTCATTGGTGGTGGTGACCAGCTGGGCACCGTCATTAACCTTTTTAACAGTGCCTTCGATAAGCTGGGCCGTGTCTTTGGCCGCTTCAGCTGCCCGCAGGGCCAGATTCCGCACTTCATCGGCCACCACGGCGAATCCGGCACCGGCTTCTCCGGCCCGGGCGGCTTCAACGGCAGCGTTCAGTGCCAGCAGGTTGGTCTGGAACGCAATTTCATCAATGGTCTTGATGATTTTGGAAGTTTCGTCACTGGCTTTGGAAATGTCTTCCATGGACACGGTCAGCTGATTCATGGAATCGTTGGCTGTGCTGACCACCTGGTTGACATCCTTCATCAACCCATCCGCACTGCTGGCATTCTCCGCGTTGTTTTTGGTCATGGATGCCATCTCCTCCATGGACGAAGATGTCTCTTCGATGGAGGCGGCCTGTTCCGACGCCCCTTCTGCGAGGGCCTGACTTGAATCAGATACCTGGGTGGACGCATCAGACATCTGATTGGAAGTGTTATCAAGCGTTGTTATAATATGTCCCAAAGGGGTTGTGATGCCCCTGACTATAAACCATAACGGAATACCGATACCCAAGAGCAGTATGAAGCAGAGAATCGCCATTCCCCACTTAAAACGGGAAAGACTGTTGAATGAAGAGGATGCATCATTTAAATAAACAAGAACACCAATCTGTCGGCCCCTGAAACTTTTCACAGGTACCGCTGTGACCATGTAATTGTCTTTTTTGATTTTATAGACGGACTCTTTGCCCAGGGATAGAAGCTCCGGTGTGATAACCTTGTCTGTGATTTCTCTATTTGTTGAACTCACAAAAACAAAGTTATTTCCGAGAACAGGATTCTTATCCGGGTTCTGCAGTCTTGTCGCAACAGGCAGGAATTCTTCATTCATATAAACAGAAATAAATTCATTTTTATTGGATATGCTGTATTTTACAACCGGATCAAAGGTTGAAAGGACCTCTACAGATCCCAGGTATTTTTTATTGTCAGTGAAGACCGGTGCAAGCCCCCGGATCGCAAACCCTCCCCTTCCGATCTCAATTCCTTTTATCGGAGTGTGATTACCTTTACTGATTGTAAGAACCGTCTCTCTGAATGACCTTAAGTCATCACTCTTGTTCTGTTTTGTCTTCCACAACCGCAAAAGACTTCGTGCCGGTGGAAGATGAAAATGGATTCTAAAACTTTTGCCTTTGGATGAGTCTTTATACCCTTCTTCGATAGACGAAAAAAACTGTCTCAGTTCTTTTCTTGCATCTTGCATTTTAGGATCTTTCTCGTTTGTAATGTCACCGGAATATGCAGTACCATAAGCATGCTGGATTGCATCTGCCCGGCTGAAAAGAGAAGCCTGTGAAAGCATGTTAACAGATATTCGTTCAATATTTGTATAAATATCAGAAACTTTAGAATCTATTGTAGTATCAAGATTAATATGGATTATTTTCTCAACCACAAAACTGCCTGATAGAAACAGAATCACCGAAAAAATTGCGATAATACTGATGGCAGGAAATAATATCCGCGTACCGAGTTTTCGTTTTTTTAGCATATTTAATCTCCCTGTTAACAACAAATGTCAATTATTGACTCAACTTTCTGACCTTAATTTTACCGGTCAAAGTGTCAAAACCTTATCGGGGTCAGGCTTTTGTTATTTGTGTCGTTATCAAACCTTGAATATAATTAACAAAAAAGTCAAGATAATGACAATAACGAAAGCCTGACCCCACGCAGTGCCGAGGCCTTGACATGCACAATTCAGAAAGTTGAGTTATTGATTACAAACCCTCACTTCTCAGTTTACCAAAAGTTGCACATTCTTGCATTATCGTTGAATCTCGATAAATTCAACAATACTGAGAATATCTGAAACCTCGTTATTTCCAACTAATAGCGTTTTATCAATAGTCCCGTCCTCAAAAAACCACAGCAATCTATTTTTTCCCAATACTTCAGAAAAAATTTAATGCTGATTCTGCAAGAGGGATTATTGATAAAATGCTGTTGAACAATGCCGCGGGGGGTTGCCCACAGCCTTCTTTCCTGCTATGGGTTTAATATCGTGGGCTTGGATTAAATGCAAGGTTTTTTCTGGAAAGATTGTAGATAGAATGGATGCAATAAGTACCCGAGCATATTTAATCTGGTGTTTTGACATTTTTTTATAGAGATATATCAATAACTTAGAATTCGGAAAATTATGATTATTTTTGCTTCCGCGAAGCGGTTTTGTTCAACAAAGCATTAAAGCTTAATGATTGTAGCAGGTTGTAAGTGTTTTATGTAAATTTCAGCATTTATTTATTTTTTCAATATTATAGGAGCGGAAGATAATCATCTCCCGCTCTTTTTTTTCTCTGGGAAATTTTTGAAATATTATGGAGTCTAAAATCTTTTCAGCATCTTTT
>JAYEHB010000645.1:0-3258 GCA_034659375.1 Thermodesulfobacteriota bacterium | reverse complement strand
TGAAAATCTATTACAATGGTCCAGGCTCCAAACCGGGAGCATAGAATGCAATAGAAAAAACATCAACCCTCTGTCAATATTGGAACAATGCCTTAAAACACTTTATTCAAATTCTGCACTTAAAAATATCAATATTATTAAAAATATTGATCCGGCCATCCAGGCCTTTGCCGATCCGGACATGACAAGACTGATATTTCGGAATCTGATATCAAATGCCATTAAATTTACCGGTGAAGGCGGTGAGATCCAAATTGATTCAAAACACGTTGAAAATTTTGTGGAAATTGCGGTCTCAGATAATGGAACAGGGATCAAGGTGGAAGACATATCTAAACTTTTTAAAATTGAACAAAAACATTCCATTCCCGGTACTTCCAATGAAACGGGAACCGGACTGGGATTGATTTTGTGCAAGGAATTCGTTGATCAAAACAACGGAGAAATATGGGTGGAAAGTGAAGTCGATCATGGGAGCGTTTTTAAATTCACACTGCCTGTGCCATTAAAGGAGAGCAGGAGCAATTTATAAAAGCCGGTATGGATGATTATCTCTCCAAACCATTTAAAGCCAATGATCTATTCAGGAAAATTGAAGGTTTATGCGAAAAATACAAGGCATAAACTCATATTTAATAACCGGCATGGCCGGAGCATGGTCATTCTCATCGGTCACAACAAACAATGAAAGTCAATGATTACAGTCGTTTAAAAGGACTTTCATATAAACAATAATGGTGGTGCTTAATGAGTCTTAAAAATAAATTAAATTCTCGAACAACCATGTTAGTATCAGGCTTATGGTATTTCATATCAGCATGGACTTTTATTATCATTGTTTTTTTATTGTTTGGTATTTTTGAAATCCGATATGTTCAGCAAGATATGGCCAAAAGAGAGGCCCATGCCAATTTTGATAAAGATCAGTCAATAAGACTTTGGGGTACAATGCATGGTGGAGTTTATGTACCGGTTACAACGGAGACTCCTTCAAATCCTTATTTGAGCAATGTTAAAGATAGAGATATTAAAACGACAAGCGGAAAAATCCTGACATTGATGAATCCGGCATACATGCTTCGCCAGACCATGGATAAATACGAAAACCTCTATGGTGTTCATGGACATATTACAAGCCTTAAGTATTTCAGAGCCGAGACAGCTCCGGATGAATGGGAACAAAAAGCTCTTCAAACTTTCCAGCGGGGTGTTAAAGAGATATCTGAATTTACAATTTTAAATGGTAAGCCTTATTATCGTTATATGGCCCCGATGTTTACTGAACCAGGATGTTTGAAGTGCCATGGGCATCAAGGATATAAAATTGGTGAGGTAAGAGGGGGCGTTAGTATTTCGGTGCCAATGAAGCAGTATCTGGTTAATCAGAATAAACAGACGTTAATATGGAGTTCTCTGCTCATATTTTTATGGATAATTGGTTTTGTTGGGTTAAGAACTGCATCAAAAAGTCTAAAATACAAAATTAGAGACCTTGATCATGCAGAGTCAAAACTTCAAGAAGCTAATGATCGATTAGAACAAAAAGTTAAAGAACGTACGAATGATCTTACAACCACAAATAAGAAGCTTTTCCAGGAAATAAAAGAGCGCAAGAAGGCTGAAGAGGTACTTATAAAAGCCGAGAATGAAGCTGATATGGCAAACAAAGCAAAAAGTTTGTTCCTTGCAAACATGAGCCATGAGATAAGAACGCCCATGAACGGCATTATCGGGATGGCTGACCTGGCTCTTGCAACTGACCTTTCCGGAAGCCAGCAAAAATTTGTCAAAAATATTAAGAAATCCTCGGATTCATTAATGGTAATCATAAATGACATCCTTGACTTTTCCAAGATTGAGTCAAAAAATATGGTGATTGAGAAAACCAGGTTTAATATCAGGGAGTCAGTTGAATCGTGTCTGCTGCCACTTATTGAGACCGGGCAAAATAAAAACCTGGCTGTCTGCCAGAGCATTTCCTCTGGGATTCCTGATTATCTCCCCGAAGATCTGCCCAAATATCTAATTGGTGACTCACACCGCCTGAACCAGATAATTATCAATCTTGTCGGAAATGCCATAAAATTTACTGAAAAAGGCGAGATAGAACTTGCCATTACAGTAAAATCAAAACATAAAAAGAGTATTTTACTGCAATTTGCAGTTCATGATACCGGCATTGGAATACCGGTTGATAAACAGAAAATAATCTTTGATCCCTTTTCCCAGAGTGATGAGTCATTTACACGTTTTTATGGCGGGACAGGCCTTGGACTGAGCATTACCAAACAATTGGTTGAACTGATGGGGGGAGATTTATGGCTGGAAAGTAGACCGGAACAAGGCAGCACATTTTATTTTACCATAATGTTTACCATACCTGATGTGCAATCTGATGTACAATCTGATGTGCAATCTGATGTGCAGCCTGATGTGCAATCTGATGTGCAATCTGATGTGCAGCCTGATGTACAAATTGGCAAAACGTCCTCTTTACAGGATGAAACGCAGGAAGTGGCACCTGAAAGTAATAAACAAAAAGGGCTTCACATTCTGCTTGCCGAAGACAATGAAATGAATCAGGAGGTTGCAGTTGCATTTCTTGAATCCAGAGGTCATTCAGTGGTTGTAGCAGTAACAGGCAGAGAAGCACTTGAGCATGTTAAAAATGAAAAATTTGATTGTGTGCTCATGGATATTCAAATGCCTGAAATGGACGGTATGGAGGCAACAATTCAAATACGGGAACTTGAAAAGACGACCGGTTCACATCTCCCCATCATTGCAATGACTGCCTATGCCATTAAAGGAGAGCAGGAGCAATTTATAAAAGCCGGTATGGATGATTATCTCTCCAAACCATTTAAAGCCAATGATTTATTCAGGAAAATTGAGGATTTATATAAAAGTCCTGGCAAACCAGGAGTGTAACTTTCATCATTTGTTGTGTGCAGACTTAGACCACCAAGGCTGCCCATGGCAGTTATATAAAAGTCCGTCCAAACGGTTATAATGATTAGACTTTCATTCTTTGTTGTGGCCGATGAGAATAATTTGCCCATTTCAGAATACGCCACCGTTGAAGGATAGTGTTCCTCAATTTTTAAAAGGGTATGTTATTTCAGACTCATTACTTATCAAGTCAAATTTGACCTAAAAAATCTATTATCAGGTCAAATTGACTTGACAATAAGGTTTTTTTAGGGTTATCAGGTCAAACTTGCTCTGATAATAAGGGAATTTTAGGGTTATCAGGTC
>JAYEHB010000644.1:2710-3260 GCA_034659375.1 Thermodesulfobacteriota bacterium | reverse complement strand
ATCTTTTTCAAAGGCAAATCCCAAGGCAACTCCAATGGATGAAAAAACAAAAAAAAGAATTTTTATTGCAGCTGTTATTCTTTTTGTCATTTCTCTCTCCTATAGAATAATGAATCCCTATACCCAGGAAACAGTGGAAACTCTGACCTTTCAAGGAACTTCTGTAGTTACTGCCAAAATAACTGCTAAATCAAACAAAACTTCTACAGCAACAGCCAGAATGGCTGCTCAATTCAACAAAGGTTCATTTAAAAAAAGGGATGATACAAAATCTGTTTTTAATTCTCTTAACCAGCAGCTCTTTTCAGGAAAAGTTATAAATGACCTTTTTGCTTTAAAACAAGAAAAAAATAAGAGCATGGAAGAAGAGGTTGAAAAGAGAAATCTCTCCCTGGAGAAAAAAAACAATGAAATTTTGTCTGAAATACAAAAACCTGCCGATCCTGTACAAGATGTAATTGATTTTATTTCATCTTTCAGGCTGTTTGGAACATATCAGAGTCAGGGAAAAAAAGCTGTTTTTCTTTCAAAAAAAAAGCAGGTGCTTCTG
>JAYEHB010000644.1:0-2700 GCA_034659375.1 Thermodesulfobacteriota bacterium | reverse complement strand
ACAGAATAGATGGTAAATACCTTATTGAGGAGATTAAAGATAATTCCATAACAATAAAGGCACTTGATATTAATGAAACAATACATCTTGATATAAGGGAATTTAATAATGAATAAAAAATATCGATTTTCTATTTTTATAGTCGGCTTGAAATTCATTGCAATTATTTTCTCGGCAAATCTCCTGTTTCAGGGATGCGTCACAAGTGATGCATCATACAAGGCAAAAGCCAGGCAATACGCTGAAAACAATGATTTTGATTCAAGTGTTGAATATTATAATAAAGCCTGCCGGGAAAACCCTGATGATCTTGAATTGAATCTTTTGCTGAAAAAAGCAAAGCAGAAAGCATCCCTTATGCACATGGAAAAAGCCGGAGAACTCATATCCAAACGTTTTTTCAAACAAGCCATCACAGAGCTTAACATGAGTATTGCTTTTTATCCTGGAAATCACAGGGCTGTTGAGCTTATTGGCAAAACAAAAAAAATGAAAGAGTCTCTTTATTTTACTGAAAAAGGAAAACAGCTAATTAAAACAGGAGCGTTTAAAAATGCAAAGCGTGCTTTTTTTAAAGCTGTTGACCTGAATCCTGATAATAATGAAGCAAAAGAGGCGATTGAGAGCTTTAGAAAAAAAGAGGAGTACCTTCCCATATATAATCTTGATCTTAGATCCACTGCTCTGATCTCCCTTAAATTTAAAAAAACACCTGTTATAAATGTCTTTGAAATTCTGTCAAAACTTGCCGGCATTAATTTTATATTTGATAAAGATGTAAGGGAGACCAAAGTCACTCTTTTTATGACTGATGTGAAATTTGACAGATTCCTTGATGTGCTGCTGAAAACCAATAGTTTAAAGGCAAAGATGATAAACAGAAAAACCATGCTTATCTATCCTGATACTCCTGCCAAGGCAAAGGAGTATGATGAACTTTTTGTAAAAACTTTCTATCTATCCCATATAAAGGCAAAACAAGCTGTTTCAATTCTGGCAAAAATTTTAAAATGCAGAAAGATTATTTCCAATGAGAAAATCAATGCAGTTACCATCAGGGGAGAAAAGAAGAGTGTTGAAATGGCGGGAAAAATCATTGAAGCCAATGACCGCACACCAGCTGAGGTGGTGTTAAGCATTGAGATTATTGAAGTGAGCAGAAAAAAAGAGAAGGAGCTTGGGCTTTCTGTTTCTGAGACCATAACTTTTGGTGTCAGTGAAACCAGTTCAGGCATAGATTATAATTCTGATTTTGGATTTACAGGTATGGCCTCTTTGGATGATATCAGTAGTATTACAAGCAAAGAGCTCTATCTTTCCCTGCCAACTGCAACTTTAAAGCTTTTAAAAAAAGATGGTGATACAAAAATTCTGGCAAAGCCCCAGATAAGGGTCAGCAGTTCTGAAAAAGCGTCAATCCTCATAGGAGAGAGAATACCCCTGCGCTCCAACAGGAAAATTCAAACAGACGGTTCTACAACTTATGATTATCAGTACCAGGATGTGGGAGTAAAACTTAAAACAGAGCCTGTCATCAATATGCACAACCAGATAACCCTGAAACTTGAACTTGAAATCAGTGCCCTTGGAACCAATGTTGGAACAGTCAATGACCCACAATATTCCATAAAGACCAGATCCACAAATACTGTTCTTACAATTTATGATGGAGACACCGTGATCATAGGAGGTTTAATAAATGATGAGGATAGGTCAACCCTGCAAAAAGTGCCTCTGCTTGGCGAGATTCCTGCCATTGGCAAACTTTTTTCCAGTAATAGCAGTGAAACCATTAACACAGATATTTTAATGACCATAACTCCGGTGATAATTCGGGCCCAGGATGTTCCTGAAAATGATTCCAATGGTTTCTGGTCGGGAAAGGAACAAAACATCTCTTTAAAAGAACCCTTTGAGAGTAAAAATGATGCAGAGACAATGTTTATGGACTACCCTGATGAAGATTATATCATGGCGGTCTCCGATAATGAGTTTCTCCCGGGTGACACTTATTTCAGTATCCAGGTCAATTCATTCAGGGATGTTAAAGATGCCATGGTAAGAGCCATGGAACTTGAAAAAATGGGTTATAAGACCTGGACTGAAAAAGCAGACATTCCTGGAAAAGGCATATACCACAGAGTTTTTGTGGGCCAGTACCATGGATATTCCAGTGCAGATGAAGCATTAAGTGAAATGATAAAAAAACCGGAATTTACTGATGATATTCATATTGTGGACAGAGCATATGTTTACGGGAATTAATTATGGTTCTTTTGAAATTGCAGTTAAACAGTTCAGGTGTAACACTTATTGAAATGATGGCAACACTTGCCATTATTTCAGTTCTTGCCACCGGTATAATTCCCCTTTCCCAGGTGGTTTACAAGAGAACCCATGAGATTGAGCTTCGACAAAACCTGAGGATTATCAGAACAGCCATTGATGAATACAAACGAGCTGTTGATGAACAAAAAATATCTGTTGATGCAGATTCCACAGGATATCCTGAAAACCTTGATATTCTTGTAAATGGAGTGGAGTTAAAGGATGTAAAAAAAACAAAAATAAAATTTTTAAGAAGAGTTCCCAGAGACCCCATGACCAAAGATGGAGAATGGGGTTTAAGATCCTATGCCGACGACCTTGAAAGTACAGTCTGGGGGGAGCAGGATGTGTATGATGTTTATTCATTAAGTG
>JAYEHB010000643.1:0-3263 GCA_034659375.1 Thermodesulfobacteriota bacterium | reverse complement strand
GGCTCCCCATCTTCCAGTTCCCTGAGCCCTAATGATCTTGAAGCCACTTGCTGTACCGGCACATTCCGGCAAGTGCTTTAACAGCCCTTTCAGGGGAGGGAAAAAAGACTCCTTTGTATTTGCATTTATCAATTCTGTAGAGAGTTCTTGTTTTATTATCTGAAAGAAGACTGACACCAAGAACCGGTTTTTCATACTTTTCAGTAAGCCTTGCAACATGCTCGACATAATCATCTTCAAACTTAAAAAGCAGATCCTTTACAGATTCAAGGCTCTCCTTTGTATAGTCAGGGTCAACATCTGAAATGGAGTTTACCATATTTTCAACAAATATTCTCTTGCCATGAATCCCCAGGTGAATAACAGCATCGCATCCATCCCATTTTAAGAGTTCCTCCACTGTAACCATGGGTATTTCAGCATCATTTTCCCCTACGATATCCACTGGATTTGCCCGGCTCCAATAGGAGGGAAGCATCTTGTCAAGCCTTGCTGTTATTGAATCTGAAAGATCTGGAAGTTCGATGCCGTGCTCCATGCAGAGATCTGCTGTTATAACTCCCCAACCGCCGCCAAGAGTCATGATTGCCACCCTGTTTCCCCTGGGAAGAGGCAGGGATGAAAACACCGCTGAAAGATCAAGAAGTTCCATGGGCTGTTCAACCTGAATGATTCCGGTCTGTCTGCACGCAGCATTAAACACTTTAGAATTGGATACAAGGGCGCCTGTATGGCTCAAAGCAGCTTTTCCGCCTGCATGGGTGCGGCCTCCTTTTAAAACAACAACCGGCTTTTTTTTCGAGACCCTTGCCGCACTTTTAAAAAATCTTTGACCATCTTTTACACTTTCAAGATAAAGCACAACTGTTCTTGTTTTGTCATCAAGCTCAAAAACTTCCATGTAATCTTCAATGGTTACCATTGCCTCATTGCCTGAACCGGAAAAAGCCCTTATGCCGACATCCTGCTGACATGCAAAGGCAAGGAGCTGGGTTCCCATGTTGCCGGACTGACAGACAAGGGCTGTGGAGCCCGGTAATGGATGAACATGGGCTCCATTACAATAAAATTTTTTATGGGGGTTGCAAATCCCCATGGTATTGGGACCAAGAACAATTATACCTGCATCGCCGGCCTCTTTAACAAGCCTTTTTTCAAGCTCTGCTCCTTTTTCACCGGTCTCCTGAAATCCCGATGTGATGAGAAGCATACCCTTTACTTTTTTTTCCTTAAACAGGGGTATCAAATCGAGAACCATGGAAGCCGGGATTGTCACCACTGCAAGATCAATGAAACCTTTTATATCAGAAATTGATTTATAGACCTTTTGTCCTGCAATCTTTTCGGTTTTTGGATTAACAAAGTATACATCACCTTTGTATCCGCCGCTTAAAGTATTGGTCAACAGCATATGCCCCCACTTCCCAATGGTTGCAGAAGCACCCACAAAGGCAACTGAATCAGGGTAAAAAAGTCTTCCAAGAGCTTTTTTTTCCACAACAGGTCTCAGGTATTCCTCTTTCTCTTCCCTTGAAGTGTGTATTAAAGCGTCAACAGCTTTGATTGAACCATTGGAAGTAACAATAAGGGGATTGATATCGATCTCGTAAATCTCGGGAAATTTAATGGCAATATCTGACAGCCCTGAAAGAACAGCTTTGATCTGCTCTCTGTCTGCTCTTTTTTCTCCACGAAAATCCTTGAGCAGAGCTTTTGACAAGAGTTCTTCCATCATATTTTCAATGTCAATCTCACAAAGAGGAGCAAGTCTGAAGACAACATCATTTAATGCCTCTGTAAAAATCCCCCCCAGTCCAAACATGATCACAGGGCCAAACTGGGGATCTTTAAACATGCCGGCAACAAGTTCACGTTTTCCTTTTACCATGGGCTGAACAAGTATACCTTCAAGATCCTGTCCGGCAGTTTTGATGAAATGGTCAGCCGCATTTCTCACTTCCCCATCACTTATAAGCCCAACCCTTACAAGCCCCATCTCACTTTTGTGAGCAAGTGCAGAACCGACCCCCTTTAAGACAACAGGAAAACCATACTTTTTAGCTGCTGTAACAGCTTCTTCCACAGTGCCTGCCCTTGTTTCAGAAACAACAGGTATTGAAAACTGTTTTAATACTTTTTTTGCATCATCTTCACAAAGCACACCATTCTCTGAAATCAAACTTTTCTTAATTATCTCTGCTGCTATATCCATATTTTATGACTCTGCTCCTTTAAAAATATTATGACTCTGCTCCTTTAAAAATAATTTTACAGATATTATCTGAAACTCTCTTTGCATCAATTGGTCTGTTAAAAAGCACCTCTCCAAGGCATGCGTGCTCTATGGAACCCAGAATAACCTGTCTTAAAATATAGGGATCTATCTCACCATTGATCTCCCCGGTTTCCATTCCATCTTTAATTATATCAAGTATGGTTTTTGAATAGAGTTTAACCATATCATAGGCACTGCATTTAAAGTATTCAGGTGAGCTTCTAACTTCAAGGAGAAGAATCCTGGCAAAAACCCTGTTGGAAGCATAACTTGCAAGGCTGGTACCAATTATTATTTTCAGCTTTTCAATGCTTGAATCTGTATGCTTTATCTCTTTTTCAATGTGATCCTGAAAATCTTTAAAATAATCTTTCAACACCTGGTAGAGAAGATCTTTTTTATCCTTAAAATATTTGTAAATCAGCCCCTCGGTAACGCCTGCCCTGTCAGCTATACCGGCAGTTGTAATGGAGTGAAAATCCTTTTTTTCCATAAGCTCTGTAATGGCTTTTTTTATTTTAATCTGCCCTGGAGGACCTATCTTTTTTTTGACCATGGAGGTTCCCTTTAAAACTCAAATACTTTGTTTGTAACAATCCGGGTTTGGTTCTAATGGAGCTACAAGAATATAAATTACCCGTATGCAGGTTCGATATTCAGTAATCTTCCGCACTTTTAACGATAAACGGGTATTATTATTGTTTGTAACTCCCTAACTAATTGAAAATTGAAAATTGAAAATTGAAAATTGAAAATTGAAAATTGAAAATTGATAATTGATAATTGATAATTGATAATTGATAATTCATAATTCATAATTCATAATTCATAATTCATAATTCATAATTCATAATTCATAATTCATAATTCATAATTTTCAATTGATTTGTGTCGTTATCAAACCTTGAAGATAATTAACCAAAAAAGTCAAAATAATGACAATAACGAAAGCCTGACCTCACCATCATGTGGCCGAATATAGAACCAA
>JAYEHB010000642.1:5498-13444 GCA_034659375.1 Thermodesulfobacteriota bacterium | reverse complement strand
AATTGTGAATTATGAATTATGAATTATGAATTATGAATTATGAATTATGAATTATGAATTATGAATTATGAATTATGAATTATGAATTATGAATTTTCAATTTTCAATTTTCAATTTTCAATTTTCAATTACCCTAGGCCGGAGCATGGTTATTATTGCTGGCCACAACAAAAAAAATAAAGGAAAAAACCATATGGCAACTGAAAAAGGAATTGTTACAAGTGCTACACAATCAATGATATGGATTAAAACATTACGCTCTTCAGCATGTGAAGCATGTGAAGCCAATGATACATGTACTGAAAAAGAAAACTTTAAAGAGATGATGGTTCAGGTGGAGAACACTTTAGATGCAGCAAAAGGAGACCATGTTGTTCTTGGGTTTAACACCGTTCCGTTGCTTAAACTCACTTTTATGCTATACATCTTCCCCATTCTCTTTTTAATAGCAGGAGCTGCAGCAGGTCAGGCAGCAGCTCCATTACTAAAGCTTGATCAATCCCTGGCATCGCTTTTAGCAGGTCTTTTATGCTTTGCAACAGCATTTGCAATAATAAAAAAATTCAACACCAGGCTTGCCAGAAAAAAAGAATACAGACCATATCTTGTCAGAATCTTAAACCGAACAATCATACCAAGGTAAATCCAATTCAAAAAAAAAATATCTTTTTACTTGAACATCATTTGTTTTTGGTGTATGGAAAAACAGTTTTAAATGATTTCGACTTGTCGTTTATATGAAAGTCCTGTCAAACTAGGAGTGTAACTTTCATCATTTGTTGTGTGCAGACTTAGACCACCAAGGCTGCCCGTGGCAGTTATATCATTATTGTTGGGATTAGCCCTACTCTTGAAGTAACGACTATTATCGGCATTAACGACTTTTAAAAAAGAGGCACAATTATGACCTCAAAGAAAAATTTACAAACCGCATTAATCTTATCAATTGTACTACTTGTTACAGGCATTGCATGTTATGCAGCCTTTCCGCCGCCGGCACCTGGAGAACCGGTACGTCTCATGTTTCACAACGCTGCAGGTAAAGTTTTATTTGGACACTCAACCCATATTTCTGACTATGAGTTGTACTGTCTGGATTGTCATCACAATATTGAAGATGACGAGATTTACAACTGCAGTGAATGTCATGAAGCTGCTGGTGACGAGTATATGCCGGGAAGATCAGATGCATTACATGCAAACTGTATAGGATGCCATGAAGATTATGGTTCCGGCCCTGTGGAGTGTAATTCATGCCATGCCATGTAGGAACGAAAACCAGCCCTGCTGTTTTTCAACTCTTATTTCAGGAACTTTGTCAAAATCAATTACCTGCCATGAGACAGAACAGGCTGCTGCCATTATGTTCTTCTTGTAATAATTTTTGGCAGTATTATTCTGACAAACTTCCTTACATGATTCATAATTTACCTAACAAAGGTTCGCTATGATTAAAAGACCATTTTTTCAACTAACCAGCCCCAAACTCAGGTACGATCTGGTTGAACCAGATCCCAAGGAACCGGAAAAAATCCCCATGCCGCCAAGGTTGATACTGCTGCTGAATGAACCGCTGGACAGCACCAGAACAACTCTTATTGAAAAAGGCGACATGGTTAAAACAGGCGAAAGACTCTTTCTCTATAAAGAGAGTAAGGAATATGTCACATCTCCCTGTACCGGAACCATAACATCAATTGCATCATACACAGGGGATTTCGGCAAAATCTCTACCTATTTCACCGTTGAAAACAATAAACCAGATGATTTAATAGATGATTTTGCAAAATTTGCCAACGCACCTGATCTTGAATCTGCAGATAATTTTTTAAGATCTCTTCCAGGTGATCCTCCCTTTAAATCCCTTACAGATCCTCACCTCAAAATCCATACACTTGTGATTACAGGCACTGATCTGGATCTAATGTCAACCACCAGCCAATACTTTACAGCCACAGCCATGGATGAGATCAAACAAGGTATCTTGATTCTCAAAAAAATAACTGGAATTACAAAATCAAGCATCACCATCTCTGAAAAAGCAGGAGACATAAAGGGGCTTGAGGGAATGCAGGTTATCAGAGTTTCGCCGTTTTATCCCGACGCTCTTCCAGAGATGATCATGAAAAAACACATGAACATCCTGGTTCCTGCCGGTAAAACATGTAAAGACATGGGGGTCTGCTTTATAAGTGCAGAAGCTGTTATCTCCATTGCCAGGGCCTACAGCGAAAAAAAGCCTGTTTATGATAAAATACTTACTATCATTGGTAAAGATGAAAAAAGACACAGAGTCAAGGCAGCCATTGGTACTCCTATCCATAGATTGTTCAAACAGTTTAATCTTTATGTTAATGAAAAGGACAGAATTATCATTGGCGGTCCAATGAAGGGGATCAGCACATACACCCTTTACCATCCTGTTACCCCTGACATGGACACGATCATAATTCAGGACAGGGATGACATTGAGTATGTTTCTGACTATCCATGTATCAACTGTGGAAAATGCATAAACATCTGTCCTGCAAACATTCCTGTCAACCTTCTGGTACGAAATCTTGAGGCTGACATGTATGAGGATGCTGCAGATCTTTTTGACCTTAACTCCTGCATTGAATGCGGATTGTGCAGTTATGTATGTACGGCAAGAATCCCGCTGTTCCAGTACATAAAACTTGGAAAGCATGAACTCTTAAGATTAGAATCAGTACAAGCAACGGAGGCTGCCAATGCATAAACAGAACAAATATACAGTATCCCACGCTCCGTTCTGGCATGATGGAGACTCAATAACAAAAATGAACTGCAACATCATGCTTGCTGCTCTTCCGGCAGTTATTTTTGGTATCATGCAGTTTGGAGCACCGGCATTGGGTGTTATGGCTCTTTCTGTATCAACTGCCATACTGTGGGAACTTTTATTCAATTTTATCTCAAAAAGATCAATCACCATTGGAGACTTTGATGCCGCACTTATAGGACTTTTGCTGGGAATGATGCTTCCGGCAACTGCACCATGGTGGGTTGTATTAACCGGAACCTTTGTTGCAGTGGTTATTGGAAAGCAGGTATATGGAGGCATTGGAGCAAACCCATTTAACCCAGCCCTGATAGGCATTGCAATACTCATGGTTTCCTGGAAAGGATTCTTTGATTTTGATGCAGCTCTGCTCAACTATGACTTTGGCTTTACTGCCTTAGCTCCCCTTGCCGCACTGAAACACCAGGGAGTTGCTACTGTTGATCTATTTTCAGTTTCAGATCTCATCATGGGAAATCAGGTTGGAAGCATTGGTACAGTATTTGGGGCCGGACTGATTATCGGCGGAATATACCTTATCCTCAGGGGGTACATAAGATGGGAGATTTCACTCTCCTATGTTGCCGGGATAATTATTACAGCATTAATTTTCAGAATAACCAATCCTGATCTCTATGCCGGCCCCATGTTCCATCTCTTTACAGGTTACACTCTGCTTGGAGCATTTTTCCTTGCAACGGAGAACTCATCCTCTCCTGTAAATCTCATCCCCATGCTTGTTTATGGTGCCATGGGAGGAGTTATGACAATTCTCATCAGAAACATCGGTGCCTATGCAGACGGCACTGTGTTTGCGATTTTGATAATAAATCTTATTAACCCGCTCATTGATAAAATCAGACCAAAAGCTCTGGGAAGGGGTGTGAACAATGCGTGAAATGATAAGCATGGTTGTTGTTCTAACAGTACTGAGTGCCTTTTCAGGAGGCATGCTTGCTGCTGTTAAAACAGGTACAAGTGAAAGAATTGAAAATCAGATTCTTAAATTCCAGAAAGCTCCGGCTATCAAGCTGATCTTAAGTGACGTGGATAATGATCCACTTAAGGACAGATTTAAAATCAAAGACAAGGATCAGGAAATCACATTTTTTCTTGGTAAACAGGAGAATAAGTCAATGGCTGTTGCCTTTGAAACAAAGGGCAAAGGTTTTGGCGGAGATATCGGACTTATGGTGGGAATTAACCTTGAGTCAGATAAAGTTGTGGCCATGGGTGTTACCACCCACACTGAAACTCCCGGTTTGGGATCGAGAGCCAAAGATAATCCAAAATTTATTTCACAATTTGCAGGGCTGTCAATAAGCGATGCCAATTTTGCAGTAAAAGACAGTGGCGGAGATATCAATGCCATGTCCGGTGCCACCATAACCTCAAAAGGTGTATGCATTGCAGCTGCCCAGGCAAAAGATATCTATATGCGGCTGAAACCTGAAATCGAAAAACAGATTAAAGAACTATCCAATTAGGAGAAAAAGTTATGGCACAATCCATGGCAAAAGAATTTACCAAGGGGCTCTGGGCTGAGATCCCCCCTTTCAGGCTTGTCCTGGGACTATGCCCTACTCTTGCTGTAACAAAATCAGTTGAAAACGGCATAGGTATGGGAATTGCGACAACATTTGTACTTCTCTGTTCCAATCTTCTTGTATCTCTTTTAAGAAATGTCATACCGCCAAAGGTGAGAATTGCCTGTTATATTGTAATTATTGCCACATTTGTAACAGTGGTGGAACTTGTAATGCAGGCCTTTACCTACCCGCTTTATCTAACACTTGGCATATTCATACCACTTATTGTGGTAAACTGTATTGTTCTTGGAAGAGCTGAAGCCTTTGCCGGCAAAAACCCTCCCCACCTTGCAGTGGCTGACGGTCTTGGCATGGGTATTGGATTTACCCTCTCTCTGGCTTCACTTGGAGCTGTAAGGGAGTGTCTTGGAGCTGGAACATTTCTTGGTTCTCCGGTATTTGGTCCTGATTTTCAACCATTTACATTCATGGTTGAAGCTCCTGGAGCATTTATATGTCTCGGACTGATACTCTGTGCTATGAACATGATAGGTAAGAAATAAAAGGAGATAACTATAAATGGCTGATTCTATTGTTCTTTCCATAAGCTGCATACTTGTTAATAATATTCTTCTGGCTCAGTTTCTTGGAACCTGCCCCTTTCTCGGCACATCAAAAAAGATGGAAACTGCCGTGGGTATGGGCATGGCTGTTGTATTTGTCCTTGTCCTGGCAGGCATAATAACCTGGATGACAGACACATATCTTTTAAAGCCCTTGAATATTGAATTTTTAAGAACACTTTCATTTATCCTTGTTATTGCTTCCCTTGTGCAGTTTGTGGAAATGTTCCTGAAAAAAAGCATACCAGCCCTTTACACTGGTCTTGGGATATTTCTCCCGCTTATTACGACCAATTGTGCTGTAATGGGTGTTTGTTTAATAAACATCAATGAAGAATACACTTTTCTCCAGGCAGTTGTTGCATCCTTCAGTTATGCTGTGGGCTTTGGACTTGCCCTGGTACTTTTTGCGGGTGTCCGGGAAAGAGTTAACCTTGCAAGAGTTCCAAAACCTCTTCAGGATACATCCATTGGTCTTATAACTGCCGGAATGATTGCTCTTTCATTTTTTGCGTTTAAAGGAATGGTGTAAAAGGAAATATTATGACTGAAGCTCTTTTTTTCATGTTAGGACTTGGCGGAGTATGCGGGATTGTTTTAAGCTTTGCCTCGAAGATATTTTATGTATATGAAGACCCCAGAATTGCAATGGTGGAAGAAAACCTGGCAGGAGCCAACTGCGGAGGCTGCGGATATGCCGGTTGTTCAGCTGCGGCTGAAGCTGTTGTCTCAGGTGAGGCACCTCCAAGTGTCTGTGTGATTTCAGGGGCTGAAGGTATTGAAAAGGTTGCAGGCATCATGGGCATGGACCCTGGAACTGCTGAATCCCAGCAGGCATACAACATGTGTGAAGGTGGATTCCGTGCAGCCGACAAATACCATTATATGGGTGTTACATCATGCAAAGCAATGGCTGTTGTATTTGGAGGCAAAAGAGAATGCCATATTGGATGCATAGGACTGGGAGACTGCGTAAAAGCCTGCAATTTTGATGCAGTACACATTGGCAAAAACGGCCACCCTGTTGTTAATGACAATCTATGCGTTGGCTGCGGTGCATGTCAGAAAGCATGTCCCAAAGAGATCATTGAAGTAAAAAGCATGACTGAAAAACTGTTAAAATTCAATCAAAAACATGATCCTTTAGCACCCTGTGCCCAGACCTGCCCTGCTGAGATAAATATTCCCCTGTACATCAAGCAAATAAAAAATGGTGAATATCTGGCAGCAGTACAGACAATACGCATGAGAAATCCCCTGCTTCTATCCTGCGGCAGAGTATGCCCCCATCCATGTGAATCTGAATGCAGAAGGGGAATTGAAGATGACCCGGTATCCATAAATCAGCTCAAGCGCTTTGTTGCAGATTATGAGATGAATTCCGGACAGCGTATTCCCGTTAAATGTGCACCTGATACAGGTAAAAAGATTGCAATTGTTGGTGGAGGTCCTTCAGGACTGAGCTGTGCATATTTTCTAAGGCGTATTGGACATGAAGTGGCAATTTTTGAAGCCATGCCAAAACTTGGCGGGATGCTCAGATACGGCATTCCTGAATACAGACTTCCCAAAAAAGTTCTTGAATGGGAGATAGATGGTATATTAAATCTTGGGATTAAAAACTACAACCATGTTAAATTTGGTATGGATTTTGGTCTTGGTTCGCTCATGGCAGGAGGTTACAGTGCTGTTTTCCTTGGTGTGGGTGCATGGAAAGATTATGATCTTGGAATTGAAGGTGAAAATCTTAAAGGGTGTTTTACAGGAATCGACTTTCTCTCCAGAGCATCCAAGGGAGAAGAGCTTGACCTAGGCAACAAAGCTGCTGTAATAGGAGGCGGAAACACTGCTGTGGACTGTGCCAGAACCATGCTGAGAATGGGACTTGAAAAAGTTTACATGGTTTACAGGCGTACACGAAAAGAGATGCCTGCCAATGAAGTTGAAATTGTGGCATCGGAGCACGAAGGAATAGATTTTGTATTTCTTGCAGCACCTGTAAAAGTTATTGGTAATGAGTCAGGTCATGTAACACACCTTGAATATCTGAAAATGGAACTTGGAGAACCAGATGCTAGTGGACGGTGCAGACCAGAGCCCATAGAGGGTTCTGAAACGCTCCTTCAAATTGACACTATTATAACTGCCATAGGCCAGTCTCCTGATTCAACATTTAAGGACGACCCCCATCCCAGAATAAATGAGCTTGAACTGACCAGGTGGAACACAATTGAAAACAACCCTGAAACCCTCCAGACAACCATACCCTATGTTTTTACTGCCGGAGATGCTGCCACAGGGCCTTCCCTTGTGGTGGATGCCATTGGGGGCGGCAGAAGGGCTGCAAGATCAATAGACCAATTCTTAAAGGGTAAAAAAGTTGAACCACCCCTGGACTCTTTACAGCACAGGCGCATAAGAGAATCAATCTTCACAACCGTAAAAGGCATAAAACCCATTAAAAGGGCTGAAATGCCTGAACTTCCGGTTAACGAAAGAGTGGATTCTTTTGTGGAAGTTGATCTTGTTCTTACTGAAAAAAACGCCCTTGCAGAAGCAGACCGCTGCCTTAACTGCTGCAGAACCTGCTATAACCCTGACACCTAAAGGAGGAGACCATGACAAGACTTAAAACACTTGAAAGCCTTGAAATTTTCAATAAACTTGATACTGTCAAAGTTGTTGGATTCAGATTTAAGCAGTTCCAGGACGAAGTTGTCAAATTCATGGGCATCAGCATGATGAATTCCTGGTAAAGCACAATTAACAATGAGTATAATCCTGATTACAGGAACAACGGAGGGGTCAGGCTTTTGTTATTTGTGTCGTTATCAAACCTTGAAGATAATTAACCAGAAAGTCACGATAATGACAATAACGAAAGCCCCCACCCTCAAGTGGCCGAATATAGAACCAGGCCCTTAATTGTTAATGCCTTGCCGGGAATCTCTCTGTTCCATGGTGTTTTGTATCATATGAAACGTTTCGTTT
>JAYEHB010000642.1:0-5398 GCA_034659375.1 Thermodesulfobacteriota bacterium | reverse complement strand
GATAATGACAATAACGAAAGCCCCCACCCTCAAGTGGCCGAATATAGAACCAGGCCCTTAATTGTTAATGCCTTGCCGGGAATCTCTCTGTTCCATGGTGTTTTGTATCATATGAAACGTTTCGTTTCTTTGATTTGCCCATTGTGGAGCAGCAAGCTCTTCTAAGTGGGGGTCTCCGGTAATACGCTGGATAATGACGTTTTCTGGAAGAAGCTCTAAAAAGTCACACAGAGTCTCTACATACTCTTTCTGCTCCATGCATTTATATTCACCCTTCTTCCACATCTCCTCGAGAGCGGTACCTTTAACAACATAGAGCAGATGCAGTTTAACACCATCTATCCCAAGCTCACCAAGAACCCTGGCAGTTTTCAGCATCATCTCCCTTGTCTCATTGGGAAGGCCGAGAATCACATGTACGCAGATATTGATGCCTCTGTTCTTTGTCATCTCAACAGCATTTTTAAATGCTTTAAAATCATGGCCCCGGTTGATCAGCTTAAGGGTTGAATCATGGACTGACTGAAGCCCATACTCTATCCATATAAGATATTTTTTTGCATAGGACTCTATAAGATCAAGTTTTTCTGCATCAACACAATCCGGCCTTGTTCCAATGGCAAGCCCCATTATTCCTTCAGCCAAAAGTGCCTCATCATACATTTTTTTCATATTTTCACATGATGTATATGTATTTGTAAAGGACTGAAAATAGACAAGAAACTTCTTAGCCTTATAACGTCTGATCATTGCTTTTCTACCATTTTCAATCTGCTCTGTAATTGACATTCCCTTTGCAAAAAGCCCTGAACCTGACCCCAGACTGTTGCAGTAGATACAACCGCCCCTTGACAGGGTACCATCCCTGTTGGGACAACCAAGACCTGCGTCAACTGTTATCTTCTGAACCCTTTCACCATAAATTGACTTTAAATATGCATTATAATCTGAATATCTTCTTTTTATCATTTTTTTTCCTTAGTAACTCCGTATCTTCAATCCCATTTGGGATCTTCTAATTCAACTTTCTGACCTTAATTTTACCGGTTAAAATCTCAAAACCCTATCGCACGCAGCGTCCAGGCATTGACATGCACAATCCGGAAAGTTGATTTTCTAATTTGCAGTTGACCTTATCATAAACCAGTTATATAATACATGGTTATGAAAGATTACCAAAAAAAATATGATATCATAGTAGTTGGAGCAGGTCATGCAGGATGTGAAGCAGCTCTTGCAGCAGCCAACATGGGATGCACCACCCTTCTTGCAACAATAGACATGGACAAAATTGCTGCCATGCCCTGTAGTCCCTCCATAGGAGGCATGGCAAAGGGACAGCTGGTAAAAGAGATTGATGCCCTGGGAGGAGTTATGGCAAAAATTTCCGATGCTTCAGCCATTCAGTACCACACCCTGAACAGAAGTAAAGGCCCGGCAGTTCATTCCACCCGTACCCAGAACGACAAAATTCAATACCAGCAGAAAATGAAATCTGTTATTGAAAGCAACAAAAACCTTGATTTGAAACAGATAATGGTTGAAAATCTGGTAATTGAAGATGGTAAAGTAAAAGGAATCACTGAAAAAAGCGGTTTTGGATTTTCCTCCCAGACTGTTATCCTTGCAACAGGGACATTTCTTAAAGGAGTGGTGCATATTGGTTCAACCTGTATTGAAGCAGGCAGAGCAGGCGAATTTGCATCCATCGGCCTTGCAGCGTCCCTTGAAAAAGCAGGTTTTACCCTTGGCAGAATGAAAACAGGCACACCACCCAGACTTCACCGTGCAAGCATTGATTTTTCTCTTTTTTTCCGCCAGGAATCAGATCCTGATCCCGCACCATTCTCTTTTTCCACTAAAGAAATTGTAAGCCCCATGCTGCCAAGCTACATTGGGCACACAAACGAAAATTCCCATGGGCTTGTGAAAAAAAACCTTAAACATTCTGCCCTTTATGGTGGTCAGATCAAAGGCAGAGCAGCAAGATACTGCCCTTCCTTTGAGGACAAAGTTGTCAAATTCCCTGACCGAAAAATTCACCAGATCATTTTAGAGCATGAAGGCGTACACACAGAGGAGATATATGCCAGCGGCCTTGGCAACAGTCTTCCCTTTGAACTTCAGCTGGAGTTTGTCCATTCAGTAAAAGGTCTTGAAGAGGCTGAAATCATGCGCCCTGCATATGCAATTGAGTATGATTATATCAACCCCCAGCAACTCAATGCAACTCTGGAGACAAAAACAATAGAAGGGCTCTTTTTTGCCGGACAGATCAATGGAACATCAGGATATGAAGAGGCAGCAGCCCAGGGCATGTGGGCAGGCATTAATGCAGCATGCCGGATTCAGAACAGAGAGTCTTTTGTGCTGGACAGATCTGAAGCTTATATGGGTGTAATGGTTGATGACCTTGTAACCCGTGGAATTAATGAACCATACAGAATGTTCACATCAAGGGCTGAATACAGATTAATGCTCAGGGAAGACAATGCAGATTTAAGACTTGCACAAAAAGGTCACATGCTTGGTCTTGTTGACAAAGAGAGTCTTGCCGGAACTCTTGAAATAAAAAAAGCAACCCGGCAAGAGATAAACCGAATCAAAAAAAGTATTATAAAACCATCTTCTTCTGTCAACAACTGGCTTAAATCAAAGCACAGCAATCAAATATCCACCGGCATCAAGCTTGATCAGCTGCTTAAAAGAGCGGGAATGGATTATTCTGCTGTTGAAACCCTTGCCCCTGCTCCACCCAACATTGAAAAAAGAGTTAAAAAACAGGTGGAGATAGAGATTAAATACGAAGGGTATATTTCCCGCCAGTTAAATGAGATAAAAAAATTCAAAAATATGGAAAAAATAAAAATTCCAGACAAACTTGATTTTTCTAAAATTCATGGTTTATCCAATGAATTAAAAGAAAAACTGATAAAAATAAGCCCTGAATCATTAGGGCAGGCATCACGCATGGAAGGAATGACACCAGCTGCCATATCTGTGCTGATGGTTGCCATAACAACGTTCAGCAAAAAACAGAAATAAACATAAGGGAAAAAAGAGAATGGCTGAAATTGATTATTATAAAATCTTAGGGATAAGCAAAACAGCTCCTGAGACAGAAATAAAAAAGGCATACCGCAAACTTGCACTTAAATATCATCCTGACAGGACCAAAGGGGATAAGGCTTTAGAGGCAAAATTTAAAGAGATAAGTGAAGCCTATGCAGTGCTCAGCGACAAGGAGAAACGTCAACAATACGATACATACGGCTCTGCTGATTTTCAACAAAGATACTCCCGGGAGGATATTTTCAGAAACTTTGACATGGGAGATATACTTAAGGAATTTGGATTTGGAGGCAGAGGTAGAGGTAGAGGCGGAGGATTTTCATCATCCATGGGAGGTATGGGAGGAAATTCATTTTTCCAGGGAATGGGAGGAGGCTGCCAGAGAAAAAAAAGGGATATCAAAGGAGACGATCTTGAATATGAAATTGCCTTAAGCCTTGAAGAGATCATGACCGGCACAAAAAAAACAATATCCATAAACCACGGCAGCATAAATGATTCACTAACGGTTAAAATCCCCAAAGGCATGACAACAGGAAAAAAGATCAGAGTTCCAGGCAGAGGGGATACCAGTCCCTATGGAGGGCCAAGGGGAGATCTGTTTATCAAATCACAACTCCTTGCCAATCCATATTTTGAAATCAAGGAGAACAATCTATTTACCACAAAAGAGATAAAATTAACTGAGGCCCTTTTGGGAACGAAAATAAATATCACAACTCCTGTGGGGAAAGATATCAGTCTGAATATCCCCCCGGGAACCAGGCACAAAGCCAAAATGCGCCTTGAAAAGCAGGGCCTTCCACATCTTCACAAACCCGAATGTGGAGACCTTTTTGTTGTTGTCCATGTAGAAATGCCAAAAGAACTTAACAAAGAACAGAAAAAACTTGTTGAAAAATTAGTCAAAACCGGATTATAAACCTATATGGCAGAATTAATTCCAGTAATCTCCCAACAGGAGATCAAAAAAAAAGTAAAAGAGACGGGTGAGAGGATATCCAAAGATTACAAGGGTAAAGATCTTATCCTTGTAGGAATACTCAAGGGTTCCTTTATTTTTCTTGCCGATCTGACAAGAAATATTACAATTGATCATGAGATTGATCTTATTGGAGCATCAAGCTACTCAGGCACAGCCACGACAGGTAAGATAACCTTTACAAAAAAACCCGGTCTCAAGCTTGACGGCAAAGAGGTTCTACTTGTAGAAGACATAGTTGACACAGGCAGAACCCTTGCAGCAACTGTGGATTATTTTAAATCCCTTAACACAGCCTCGGTTAAAATATGTTCCCTGATTGATAAAAATGAACGGCGTGAAGTAAAAATAGATGTGGATTATTCCTGTTTCACACTTAATAAAGGTTTCATTGTCGGCTATGGGCTTGATTATAATGAAAGATACAGAAACCTCCCGGCAATATATGATTTAAAATTATAACCGGCACGGCCGGAGCGTGATCATTGCATCGGCACAACAAAGGATGAAAGTTATACTCCTGATTTGCCAGGACTTTCATATAAAAGGGGAGAGGCATGATTATCACCTGTGAAAAGTGTTCAACAAAATTCAACCTTGACGAATCTCTTCTGAAAAAAGAAGGCTCAAAAGTACGTTGCAGCCAATGCAGACACATCTTTACAGCCCAGCCTCTTTTTCAAAAACATGCAGTCCAATCTGATGAGCCTCTATCTATAAAGCCAGATGACAAACATGAAAAAAAAGACGAGCTTGAAGACTTAACTGATTTTGATCTGAATGAAGATGAGCTTGACTTTGAGTTTGAAGAGTCTGAGGAGTTACAAGAGGAGCTGAAGCAACTTCAGCCTGAAGATGACAATCTTCAAATTTGGGATGAAACTGAAGAACTTCATAAAGGTAATGGGGAACAAGAAGAACTAAAGCTTGCAGATGATGATCTTGAAGATTTCAATCTTGAAGAGATTGAAGAATCTTTTGATGATGACGGTGATGAAGAGGAAGAACTAACGCTTGCAGATAATGATCTGGAAAATTTCAACATTGAAGAGATTGAAGCATCACTTAAAAAAGACTATGAGACCAGAGAACCTGATGAAAACGTTGATCCTGCCAATTTTTCTGACCATGCAGATGAGCTGAAGCTTGAATCTGAAGGTGATGAAGATGAAGATGCAGATGAGATTGAGGTTGATTTTTCAGAATTCAAAGAAATTCTTGACCAGGATGATGATTCCAATAATTTCTCCAAAATTGATAAGGACATATCGGATGAGAATAGAGAATCACCTTTAAAAGATTCCATAAAAGATTCAGATATGGAAAAAAAACAGCCGACAACCG
>JAYEHB010000641.1:0-3270 GCA_034659375.1 Thermodesulfobacteriota bacterium | reverse complement strand
ACCTTAAGGAGTGGGCAAAATGACTGTTGATACTGAAACCCAACCAATATCAAAAAGATTTAAACACCTGCAGAAATTGATAAGCAGTGAACGGTTTTTAAAAAAGCATGGACTTGGAAATGAAGTTCCTTTTTTTATTTGCCCATACCGTCCCCAAGAAGCTATTGAAATGGAGCGATTGCAAAAACAGTTAGCTAATAAATTGTCACAATCAGGCATCCAAATTCTGGAGATCAATCTATATGATTTGTCCGTTGATATTTTAAAAGAAAATGGCGACTGGGAATGGTATCTGGAAGAAGAATCAAAAATGACCAAAGAGGAGTTAAAAGAAGAATTACAATCCATTCTTGATATTGAAACTGTTTTAGTTCCTGTTATTGCCGAAAAGATAAAAGGCGAATCCCATAATGTCATTTTTATGTCTGGAGTGGGAGAAGTTTATCCTTATATCCGTTCCCATAATGTTTTAAATAATTTACAGAGTATTGCCACAAATCACCCTATGGTCATGTTTTTCCCTGGTGAATATACTCATTCACTGGAATCTGGAGCTTCATTGGATCTTTTTGGCAGATTACATGACGACAAATATTACAGGGCATTCAACATTTATCACTGTGAGATATAATTTAAGGATATGAAATGAGTTTAAAAACTATTTTTGAAAAACCGGTTGACCGTTCAATAGAAGGTGTCATTAAAGCAGATGATGAAGCAAGTCTTCGTCTTGAGGTTGAAGAATATGTTTTAACAAATGAAATTGAAAAACGTCTGGAATCCTTCCTTGATGCTTACAATAAATATGATGGCGCTAATGGGGTATGGATTTCCGGTTTTTTTGGTTCTGGTAAATCACATCTATTAAAAATTTTAGCTTTACTCATGGAAAACCGTGAAGTTGAAGGTGCAAAAGTATTAGATATAATTCTCCCAAAATGTGGTAACAATGAAATTTTGCGTGGTGATCTCAAAAGAGCTGTTTCCATCCCATCAAAAAGTATTTTGTTTAATATAGATCAGAAAGCTGATGTTATCAGTAAAACTCAAATTGATGCTCTTGTTGCAGTCTTTGTTAAAGTTTTTGACGAATCATGTGGTTATTATGGAAAATTATCTTATATAGCTCAGTTTGAAAGGGAACTTGACCAGGATAACCTTTTTCAGAAATTTAAAGAGAAATTTAAAGAGCTCTCCTCATATGATTGGGAATGGGGGCGTATGCGAGCAAAACGTGTCGCTTCCAATATTGATGAAGCTTACAAATCTGTTACCGGTCAAGAGGTGTCTGGTATTCTTGATAAATATCGAAGTGATTACCGGTTATCCATTGAAGATTTTGCAGAACAGATAAATAATTTTATTGATAAACAAGAAAAAGACTTCCGTTTAAATTTTTTTGTTGATGAGGTGGGTCAATATGTTGCTGAAAATGTAAAGTTAATGACCAATCTTCAGACTATTGCAGAAAGTCTGGCAACTAAAAGTAGGGGACGAGCATGGATCATTGTTACGGCACAAGAGGATATGAATACTGTTGTTGGTGAAATGGGCAAACAGCAGAGCAATGATTTTTCAAAAATTCAAGCTCGTTTTGAAAACAGGATGAAACTTACCAGTGCTGATGTTGCAGAAGTTATCCAAAAGCGTCTCCTTCAAAAAAATGATGGTGGAATTAATGAATTATCAAAGGTTTATGATAAACAGGTAAATAATTTCAAAACTTTGTTTGATTTTGCTGACGGTTCCCAGTTTTATCGAAATTTTCGAGATCAAGACCATTTTGTACATATATATCCTTTTATCCCATATCAATTTGTTTTATTTCAGACAGCTATCCAAAATCTATCCATGCACAATGCTTTTGAAGGAAAACACAGATCTGTTGGTGAACGGTCAATGCTTGGAGTATTTCAAGAAGTCGCTGTACAGATTTCAGATCATGAGATAGGCGAACTTGCTACTTTTGATCTAATGTATGAAGGAATAAGGAGTGCCTTAAAATCACGGATTCAACATTCTATCCAGATAGCAGAGCAAAACCTTGACAATAAATTTGCTGTGCAGGTTCTCAAAGCATTATTTCTTGTAAAATACATTAAAGAATTTAAAGCCACACAAAGAAATTTAACTGTTTTAATGCTGGATATGTTTAATAAAAATATGGATCAATTAAAAAATGATCTGACAGAAGCATTAAATATTCTTGAACAACAAACATATATCCAAAGGAATGGTGAATTTTTTGAATTTCTTACAGATGAAGAAAAAGACGTTGAACAAGAAATCAAAAATACAGACATAGAATCTTCAGCAGTTGCCGAGCAATTGTATAAAATTGTATTTGACAGCATCATTAGATATAAAAAAATTCGATACAATGAGAATGGCCAGGATTATCCATTTTCAAGAAAACTTGATGATCGTCTCTTTGGTCGGGAATATGAACTTTCCATTCATATAATAAGTCCTTTTCATGAACATGCAGACCATGAACAATTCCTTACAATGCAGTCAGCAGGAAGAGATGAACTTCTTGTTATTATGCCTCCAGATGACCGTATGATGCGAGATTTATTAATGCATGAAAGAACCAATAAATATATCCGGCAAAATATTTCTACAACCCAACAGGAATCCATTAAAAGAATTTTAACTGATAAAACCATTCAAAATCAGGAACGTTACAGAGATCTAAAGCAACATATTGAGAAACTTCTTGGCAAATCAAAAGTGTTTATCAATGCAGGGGTTGTCGATGTTACTGGAACAGATCCTCAATCCAGAATAACAAAAGGGTTTCATGATCTTATTATTAGAACCTATCCAAATCTGAAAATGCTTTTTGGGTTTACTTATACTGAAAGCTATATATCTAAATGCTTAAAACAAACCGGCGGAACGCTTTTTGGGGATGATATATCCAAGTTCAGTGAAGCAGAACAAGAGATGTTATCATTTATTAAACGCAATAAAGGCAATGGCTTGCGTACAACTGTAAAAAGTCTTATAGAGAAATTTGGACGAAAATCCTACGGTTGGTATTATGCTGCAATTTTATGTATTCTTGCTAAAATATGTGCTGCTGGAAAGGTTGAATTAAATACTGACAGCAATATACTTGAGGAAGATCAACTTGAAAAAGCATTATTAAAAACACATGGCCATGCTAATTTAGTCATAGAACCATTAAGTGATTTTACAGCAAGTCAAATCCGCAGTTTAAAAGGGTTTTATGAAGATTTTTTTGATTCACCACCTTCTTCTAAA
>JAYEHB010000640.1:1878-3280 GCA_034659375.1 Thermodesulfobacteriota bacterium | reverse complement strand
TTTGTTATATCATCAAAAATAATATCCAGAATCTGTTTTGTCGGGGTGGGCCTTGTTGCATCATTTACAATAACCAGAAGATCCTTTGCGTCGGACAGAAAGTCTAAAAGGTTTTTACTGTTAATGGGATTATTCACAGCCTGGATGATGAGTTTTTCAGGATCATCAATAAAAACATCGTTTGCCTCCAGGAAACTCGTTGCGATATCGTCACTTATTTCTGCATTAAGTTCCCCGTCTTTGCCGTATGGTACTTTTATTTTCATTTTAATTCCTTAAATTCCCGTAACCGTTCACGGGCTGTTTTGCTGTCCACCAGCTATAAGGTACCTAAGGGTTCACAAGTGTGCTGCCCAGGCAAGGCGGTGGGCATGTAATAGTACTCTTGTACTTCAAGTGCCCTAATCTACAGTCCTGTGAACCCTTAGAAATTTTCTTAATTTAATGGTCCAAGTTCATTGATTTTTTCCATGAATTTGTCAATTTCAGTCTGAAAACCTGCTTTGTCACCATGGGCGATCTGAACCACCTGAATTCTTTCAGGATCAATATCCATCTCTTTAAAACGAGAGCGTAGATATTTAACATGTGATTTTGCTTTTACATTGCCGTCATGTTCGCATTCTCCATCGGGACAGCAGGCAACCAGAACTCCCCAGGCTTTTTTAAGAAACGGTTCTATCAGCTGAGGTTTTTCAAGTCTTCCTCCGCACAGGTTAACCAGAATTTTATACTCTGTCTCATCTGTTTCAGATTGGGGACTGACAGATGACTGAAGATCAGGGTAATATGACCAGTTACATGCAAAGACAATGGCCTTGGAGCTTTCTTTTTCAAGATATTCCGACATTTCATTATTTAAAGATTCACGATCAGTACCATATGCTGTTTTTATTTCAATTGCCTTTTGGGGACAGACATCCACACAGATTCCACAGCTTTGGCATTTTACCTTGTCAGTGATAATTTCACCATCTTCAACAAATCTTGCCTCGTGGGGACATGCCCTTACACAGGCCAGACACAAAACGCATTCCGGGCCGGTAACAGAAGTTGTTCCCGGCATTTCAAATTCAGTATTAACAAAATCCGCCCTGGCATCTGTGAAGATCTCAGTGATTGGTACTCCACTGGAACAGGCAGCATCGCATCTTTTGCAATAAAAACAGGAAAAGAATTTTTCCGAAATATATTGTGATGGTTCAAGATTGCCTGAAAGCATGCCAAAAAGCATGCCGAGTTTAGCTCTTGGAGCATCGGATTCCCATCGGGTATGTTTTATAAGGGGACAGTGTTCATAGCAGTATCCACATCTGATACAATTGTCCAGAGTACTCTTCCATTTTTCAAGATGTTTAAATTCCATTGTTTTATTTTCCATAGTTTTTTTATATGAAAGTCC
>JAYEHB010000640.1:0-1778 GCA_034659375.1 Thermodesulfobacteriota bacterium | reverse complement strand
TTATATGAAAGTCCGTCCAACGTACTGCAATCGCATGACTTTCATATTTTGTTGTGGCCGATGCAATAACCATGCTCCGGCCAGTTTCTGCCCTTTAGGGTATGCCGGTTAGTTGTTGTTTTACGCCACCATATATCTTAACTCAGTGGCAGTTACCCAGTCATCAGGAGCCTGCATCAGTTTTCCAGGATTAAGGATATTGTTGGGATCAAAGGCTTTTTTAATATTTGCCATTAAATTCAGGGAATTTGCTTTTTCAAGTTTAAATGCCGGTGCTTTGGAAAGGCCAATACCGTGTTCTGCAGAGGTTGTGCCTTTTACTGAGCGTACATATTCATATATTTCAGCCACTGCTTTTCTGGCGGATTCCCATTGATCCTGCCGGGTGGGCTCCATGAGTATTTTGGTGTGCATGCAGCCTGACCCGCAGTGGCCGTATGCAGTCATTACAATATTGTTTCGTTTTGCGATTTCATGTATTTTTCCTGCTGTTTCAGCCATCTTTGAGTAGGGCACTGCCATATCATCTGCAAGGGATGTGCTTGATAAGATATCACTGAATTTGGATAAAGCAGGAAAGAGTTTTTTACGTCCTAAAAATATTTTAGTTCGTTCTTCAGGATCATAGCTGCTCTTAATGCCTGTTCCACTGTTTTTTTCGCAGAATTTTTTCATGCTGTTTATCTCATAGTCAACAGCCTCTTTTACCATGCCGTCTGCTTCATAGAGCAGTACTGCCGCTACATCGGGAAGTCCGAGATCCATTGTTTTATTAACAGCATTTATGGCAACATTGTCCATTAGCTCAAGCATGGAAGGTGAAACACCTCCTGCCATTATATCAGCAATTGCGTTTCCGGCATCTTCAAGTTTTTCAAAATTGGCCATGCCAAGGCATCTGAGTTTTGGAATGGGCACAAAACTCAGGGTGGCTTCCACAATCACACCAAGTGTCCCTTCTGATCCCACCATGAGTTTATGAAGCTGATAACCCGTTGCTTCAACCCTTGTATGTGCCCCCATGGTGACCAGGTCACCGTTTGCCAGAACAACTTTCATGCCAAGAACTGAATCCCTGGTTGCTCCATATTTTACAGATCTGACACCACTGGCATTATTTCCGATTTCACCCCCAATTGTTGCTATTCTGCTTGAGGCAGGTGTTGGGGGGAAGAAAACTCCATATGGTTTTAGTGCACTGTTTAAATCATCATCCACAACTCCAGGTTCAACCCGGCAGTAAACATCAGACGGGTTGATTTCAAGAATGCGGTTCATTTTTTTCATGTCCAGGGTAATACCGCCTTCTATAGGTACAGTCTGCCCGCACATGCCGGATCCACCTCCTCTGGATATCACGGGTACTCTGTTTTCATTGGCCCATTTCATGATTTGCTGGACCTGTTCAATGTTTTCAGGTCTTACGATCACCTCGGAAGATGCAGAATGTACAGATGAGTCTGAACCGTAAATATAAAGATCAGCAGGATCAGATTTCACATTCTGTTCACCAACAATTTGCTGCAGTTTGGGTATATCAATTTTTTTCATTAACTTTTCCCCTTGATTCAGATTGCTCCCATCCAAAAAAAGTGAGTCTGTGGATGGGGATATTTTTATTAATAATTTTTCGCTCATCTATTCATGCACAAAAAAAAAGTTTAACGTCAATGATAATCAAATTTTTTTTATATGACAAGAGAAAAAGAGGAGAGGTCTTATTTTTTATTAATCCTCTTGCTAAAAAAAAATATCATCGTTATGATATTACGTTTTCT
>JAYEHB010000639.1:0-3284 GCA_034659375.1 Thermodesulfobacteriota bacterium | reverse complement strand
CACAATATATAGTTACCGATTCAATAGCAATAAACATTATATTGTATTAGTCTGTGCAAAGAAGGCCAAATAAATCCGGCTTTGCCGACCCCAACGCCTGAACTCACTGGTTTTTACGGAGCACAGTGGAGTAAAAATCCAGTGCAGTGATTTGTTATACTATTTTACAATTATCTTCGCCTTTGCAATTGCCTTTATAATTACAACCAACCAAAACAACTGGACAATACATCTTTTTATTTTTTAAACATATCTTGTTAAAATCATTTTTTCTGTTATCAATTTTATAGATAGGACATAGGTCACAATTGTTCAGGTCACACATTCTTGGAACAAAATCAAAAGTAATATCGAATTGCTCAGGATATCCAATAATATCTTGACTGTTTTTATTAAAAAAATCTCTTAATATTTTATTTAAAGCCTTCTTTGAGTGTTCATACTCTGTATCTTTTAAAATACAATTTCTAAATTTGGAGTTATTGTTCCATACATCTCCTGGCAGTTCTAATTGAACAAGTGCTTCATATGAAAATAATTTTCTAAAATCATTATCGCGTAAATCTTCATCATTTAAGGCTACTTCAAAATATTGCTTAAATTCAGGAGATTTCAAAAAGTCCCTTAAACTACACCAAGCTCTTTTCTGGTTGAAAACTGTATCTTTGAGAAAAATGTTGTATTCATTACTGAATTCATCGGGATTATCTAAAATGTTTTTTATTCTGTTTTTCCGTTCATTAGCTTTTTTTATATTGCCAGCAAAATCACTCAAATCACCACTTTTAGGCTGTCCAATTTTATAATAAGTCAATAAATACAATGAAAACAATATTCTTTTTATAAAATCATTTTTATCTTTATGTTTACAATAAATTTCTTTAATGAATTTAGAAAAGCTGAAGCCATAATCTTCTAAAAAGATAAAAGTGTATACAATCGCCAGATAATCCGATGGGAAAAATCTTGATTTAAATTTCACCCTTCCATTTTCAAAAACACCATTATATTGAGTTAAAATGTGATTATTATATGCTGTCGACTTGCTTATAAAAGTGTATTTATCGTTGCCATCTCTTTTTACAAAAGAATTTTCATGTTCTGGATTTAATAGATTTAATGAATTTTGTTTTTTAACTTCATATATCAACTCAGAAAATACAAATCCTCCAATATCCCATATTCGTTGGAAAGGCATTTGCCTGTCAGTTATATAACAAATCCAATGCGTAAGAATTTTGATATCAGATTGTAAATCAATTTTAAAAAAATTGATCAAATTATAGTTATGAGAAAACTCCCATCTATAATCATCATAGAAAGATATAATTTTGAATATTTCTGCTAATTTATTATTCATTGCTTATTTTTTTAGTATAACGCTCAGGATCAGCTACACAAAAAACTACCTTTGACCTTTCGAACTGGTACAAAATCTCGCAGGCTTTTTGTGTCAGCCTGGATCCTGTTGTTCGGCTTTTTCATTTTTCATCTGTTCAAGCTTCTCACATGCTTGAATAAACCAGTCCGGCAATATATCTGGGAGTTGCTCCGGTGCTTCTGATGCTCTCCGCAACATTTCAAAAAACCAAATCCGTTTAGGATGCCTGCCGCCTTCGGGTGTTCTAACCCTGATGGTCCTTGTTCCGCCATTTGCATCGAAATATACCAAATATTCTGTTTCAGGGTCGTATGTATCTAACAATGACAGCACTTGCTGGTCCCCTTTGTTCATGAAGAAGTCCCTTGTTCCGTACATTGCCTGAGTACCCTCTTCGTCCTCCACGATCCCAACAACACCTCGTCCCGACAATTCAAAGTTATCGTAGGCAAAAAAAGCAATGAAGTCCCACTCATTTAGCACATGATCAACGAAATCTGGAATCGGATCTTTCATAAAATCTCCAGCCCAACGTCGCTAATCAGCCGTGCGGCTTTTTGCGTCGGCTGAATTGGCCTTGTTATGAACTTCTCTTTGTGATGTTATTAAATAAGCATGTTTAATGGCTAAACCTGAAAAATTACTATCTGATATTTCAGCCAATCCATGTTCAACCCGCATTGCCTGGTGTATAGCTTTCAGAGCTGCATCATCCTTATCAAGAATTATAATGCGAGATAACATGAGCCATTCCTGGTTCATTAATTCCTTTCGGATTTCTTCAATTATAGTATTAATTGAAGCTTTTTTATTGGCTCTTGCCCATTCAGCCGAAATTAACAAGTCCCATTTGTCAGGTGAATCTTCTCTTAAAAAAAGTGCAAATAATTCAAACCGACCTTTCGATTCACTAAGACTCTTTTCAACTTTTTGAAGCTTTTCTACTTGTGCTTTCATAATTGTTTTATTAACTCCTTTGCAGAATCCAGCATGTCCTTCGCATCATCCTCTTTTACGCTTCCAATTGGCTTATAACGAGCTTCTGGATTCCATTGTGCAACAATAGACCACTCTGCCATATATTTTAGTTTCAATTTATCTTCTAAGCCTGTCAAATGAAGGAGTACATCAAGGTCATGCGTTTTAAACGTACTGTACTTACCACTTGTAGGATATTCGTCCCACTGAAGGGTTCTGCATATTCTTGATTTCAAACCAAGTTCAATCGCATACCCACACAAATAGACAGAGCCATCAAAACGTGAAGCCTCTAATAAAACTTCAGCATCTATTAATCTTGCTTGAACAATTTCTTCTATTTCTATTTTTTGCATAAACGTTTCCAATTACTCGCTGGTTCATAACCATTTATTATCAAGTCAATTTGCCATAGCAATCTGAATAAACCCTGTTATCAAGTTGATTTTGACTTGATAACCCTAAAATCCCCTTATTATCATAGCAAGTTTGACCTAATAACCCTAAAAAAACCTTATTGTTAAGTCAATTTGACCTGATAATAGATTTTTTAGGTCAAATTTGATTTGATAAGTATTAAAAAACTTTGTTAGGGAGTTACAAGCTTTTAAAAAAAAACTTTAACAAAATGGAGATGAATTTGTCAACACAATCTTAGAAAAAAACCTTAACAAAACGGAGGTGAACTTGTCAACACAAAAACAGACTCGGTTCATGGATGAAGTTAAAGAAAGGGATCAAGTCTTCTCTTGACTCTTTTTCTGTTTTAATTTTATTGTACAATCATATCCAGTCCAATAAGAATAGAATCTCCTGATGCATGGTATCCTGCAATCATATCCGCATACACAGGCATATAATCCAAACAGTTCACCGCCAAGCTTATGCGTTCCCAGGTGTGCCGCAAATACATCTTTCTGCATAT
>JAYEHB010000638.1:0-3289 GCA_034659375.1 Thermodesulfobacteriota bacterium | reverse complement strand
GAGATGGATAAGGTTGTTCAACAGAATGCTGCCACTGCTGAAGAGTCAGCCTCGGCATCTGAGGAGTTGAATGCCCAGGCTGAACAGCTCAAAGACTATGTTGGTGATCTTGTTGTCCTTGTAACCGGAAAAAGAGAAGAACAAACAGGTTCGGCACCCCGGAGAACAACCGGAACAATTGTTGCAAAACCAGGTAAAGCCCGGGGATCAGCTGAAAAAATGCTGCCCGCAGCAAAGGAAGTCAGACCCGATCAGGTAATACCTTTTGATGATGATGATTTTAAGGATTTTTAGGGCTTTGGCTCTGATTGCGGCCATTCTTTCTAACCTGCATGGCCGAAGCATGGTTATCTGCTGCCGGCCATAAAGAAAAATGGGGGTTGGTTCTATATTTGACCCCTCCGTTGTTCCTGCAATCAGGATATATGGCCGACGTTAGAACCAAACCCGAAAAATGGGGTAAATATTAGATTATAAAATATTAAAAAGGAAATTTATCATGAAAGACTCTGCTGACACCATGGACAGTGCAATCCAGGAAATTACAACAAAGACCGGGAAATATTTAACCTTCACACTTGCAGATGAAACATATGGCATTGGTATCCTCAAGGTAAAGGAAATCATTGGAATGATGCCCGTTACAGCTATTCCCAGAACCCCGGCGTTTGTAAAAGGGGTGATTAACCTGCGCGGCAAGGTCATCCCTGTCATAGATCTCAGGCTGAAATTCAACATGGATTCCATTGCTTATTCTGAACGTACCTGTATCATAGTGGTGGAGATAGAAGCGAAATCAGGAACAGTTCTTATAGGTATTGTTGTTGATGCCGTATCTGAAGTGCTGAATATCAAAAGAGAAGAGATTGAAGAAACACCTACATTCGGCATCAGCCTTAACACAGACTATATTCTGGGTATGGCCAAGATGGAAGGTAAGGTCAAAATACTTCTAAATATTGATAAGGTTTTAAGCAGCGAAGAGATAAGCCTGCTTAAAGAGGCAGAGTAGATGGATGTTCATTACAGCATATTTACATTGTAAGCCGAATATTTACATAAATGTGTTGAAAAAACCGGCATCCTTCATATGACCCCAAAAGTACTTTACAGTCTTTTGGGAAAAAACCCATGAAAATGGAGAATGCTATCAGAAAGTGTAAAGTACTTTTGAAGGTTGCCAAAAAACCTTGTTCTTTATGCTTTGCCATTAAAATTATAAACTTTAAGGAGAAATTATGAGCTGGAAAAATTTAACCATTGGGAAAAAAATTGCATCGGGATTTGGACTCGTTATTATTTTTCTGATAATACTGGGTGCAATCAGTTTTACAGGAGTTGGAAGTATTGTAAAAAATGCATCGGAAGTTATCAATGGAACTGCCCTTGATGGTGAACTTGCCCAGAATGAGGTGGATCACCTTAACTGGATAGTGGCTGTAAATAAGCTGATCAGCGATGATAGTGTTAATGAGCTTCATGTTGAAACAGATCACACCAAATGCGGTTTTGGAAAATGGCTTTATGGAGAAGGCCGGAAAAAAGCAGAAATACTTGTTCCAGGCATTGCTTCTTTATTAAAAGAGATTGAAGAGCCCCACAGGCTTCTCCACGAATCTGCAATATCTATTGCAGACGTTTATAAAGAGGCTGATCCTGATCTGCCTGAATTTTTAGCACACAAAGTGATTGATCATTTCCAATGGGCGGTAGCTATACAGGATGCAATGCTTAACAATGTAGAAAAAGTGACCGGCCAGACAGATCATACCCTGTGCAGTTTTGGTAAATGGCTTTATAGTGAGGAAGGTAAAAAAACTGCCCAGTCTGACACTGTTCTGGCAAGGCTGCTCCAGGAAATTAAACAGCCCCATGAAAAACTCCATGGAACAGCAAAAAATATTATTTCAGAATACAGGCAGGTTCATCCAGGTCTTCTTGATACTTTGAGGCTGAGACTCGACGACCATAGAAAATGGGATGCAGCGGTAGCCCGATCCTTAATAGATGGATCCCAGATAAATGTTGAGACAGATTCTGAAAAATGTGAGTTCGGGAGATGGCTTGAATCAGAAGAAGCAGCAAAACTAATGGAGAGCGATCCAACGCTGGATAAAATTTTTAATGCAGTAAAAGACCCCCATTATGATCTTCATGCAAGTGTTGTTATGATAAATGATGCCATAAGAATCGGGGATAAAGTTCAGGCAGAATCTATATTTAAAAATAAGACTGAAAAATATCTTGAAGAGGTGGCCGGGCTTATTGAGCAGGCAATAAAATATGAAAAGAAATTGATGGATGGCAGAAACAGGGCCATAGCAATTTTCAGAGATGAGACAACCCGTGAACTGCACAAAACCCAGGAAATACTTGAAAAAATAATTGTCAGGGCTGATGTACTTCTTGATGGACAAAAAAAAGCCTCGGATATATTTGCCCGCCAGACAACTCCAAATCTTGAAAAGGTACAAAAACTTTTAGGTGAAGTAAGAAAAGAGGCTGCCAATAATATTTTGACTGATACAGCAATGCTTGCTGCAGCGCAGAGTACAAAGAGAAATGTAACCATTGTGGCTTTAACAGCTATTCTTACAGGGCTGTTTCTTGCTTTTATTATTGCCCGGGGGATCATCTCCGTGCTGAAAAAAATTACAATGGGAATGAGCGAAGGTGCTAACCAGGTGGCATCAGCTTCCGGTCAGGTATCTTCTGCAAACCAGTCTCTGGCTGAAGGGGCTTCAGAACAGGCAGCCTCCATAGAAGAGACATCTTCATCCATGGAAGAGATGTCGTCCATGACAAAGAAAAACACAGAAAATACAGTACAGGCCGACACCCTTATTAAGGATGCCAATCAGATTGTTCGTTCTGCTGATGAATCAATGGATCAACTCACCCATTCCATGGAAGAAATTTCAAAGGCCAGTGAAGAGACCTCTAAAATTATTAAAACCATTGATGAGATTGCTTTCCAGACCAACCTTCTGGCTTTGAATGCTGCTGTTGAAGCAGCAAGAGCAGGAGAAGCAGGAGCCGGCTTTGCCGTTGTTGCAGAAGAGGTTAGAAATCTTGCCCTGCGTTCTGCAGATGCTGCAAAAAATACAGCAGTCTTAATTGAAGATACTGTTAAAAAGGTCAGTGATGGATCACAAATAGTATCAGCAACCAACGATGCCTTTGGTAAAGTAGCTGACAGCACAGGCAAGGTTGGAGAACTTGTTGCTGAAGTTACAGAAGCATCAAAAGAGCAGTCCAATGGAATTGACCAGGTTAATATAGCCATTAC
>JAYEHB010000637.1:0-3295 GCA_034659375.1 Thermodesulfobacteriota bacterium | reverse complement strand
AGCCCTGCTCCATTATACTGGAACCTGCAGGACGCAATACTGCTCCTGCCATTGCTGTGGCTGCTCTTAAAGTTTTAGAACATGGCAATGATCCTGTGCTTCTTGTGCTTCCTGCTGATCATGTTATTAATAATACAGCAAATTTTCATGGTGCGTTAAGAATCGGGAAAAAACATGCAGATAACGGGCATCTCATAACCTTTGGTATTATTCCTGATTCTCCCAAAACAGGTTACGGGTATATTAAAAAAGGGGATAATTTGGATTCATCCTCTAAAGCGTTTAAAATTGACAGCTTTGTGGAAAAACCTGATACTTCAACTGCCAGGCAGTATTTTGATTCAGAAAATTTTTGCTGGAACAGTGGTATATTCATGTTTAAAGCATCATTAATCATTGCCGAGCTTGAAAAGCATGTACCGGATATTGTTCATGCATGTAAAGAAGCCATGGAAAATGGTGTTTCAGATCTTGATTTCTTCAGGCTTGACAGAGAATCTTTTGCTGCCTCCCCTTCAGATTCTCTGGATTATGCTGTTATGGAAAAAACAGACAAAGGTGTGATGATACCCTTTGAAGCGGACTGGAACGACCTTGGTTCATGGGACGCTCTCTACCAGACTGGTCGAAAAGATGAGAACCACAACGTGATAAAAGGGGATGTCCTTGTTTCTGATGTTAAAAATTCATATCTTAATTCCCAAAGCAGGCTCATAGCTGCTGTGGGAATTGAGGATTGTGTTGTGGTTGAAACCGTTGATGCCGTTCTTGTTGCCGCAAGGGACAGGGTTCAGGATGTAAAAAAAATTGTTAATGATTTAAGAAAAAACAAAAGAGCTGAGGCTGTTACCCACAGAAAAGTTTACAGACCCTGGGGCGCCTATGAAAATGTTGATATTTCAGAAAGATTTCAGGTTAAAAGAATCACAGTAAAGCCAAAAGCAAAACTCTCGTTGCAAAAGCATTACCACCGGGCTGAACATTGGACAGTGGTATCAGGCACAGCCATTATAACAAAGGGTAAAGAGGAGATTCTTTTAAAAGAGGATGAGTCAATATATATACCCCTTGGTGTGATGCACAGAATTGAAAATCCCGGGACAATTCCCCTGGAACTCATTGAGGTTCAATCTGGATCATATCTTGGAGAGGATGATATTGTAAGGTTTGATGATGTTTATGGAAGGCAGGATATGTAATTCCTTTCAAAATTGATTTTTTTCTGAAAAATTTAATAAGTATATCCCGAGCATAAATCATCAAAAAAATAAAAACAGTTGAACAATGTACTCTTTTCTAATAATCTGATAATATAATGTTAATGTCAAGATTGTAAGTAAATATTTACAGATTAAATATGGAGCAAACATATGTCTGATACAAATACCGGGTATTTAAATGGTCAGTTTCTCATGGCAATGCCGGGACTCCCCGACCCTAATTTTGCTCAAACTGTAACCTGTATGTGCGAACATAATGAAGCTGGTGCTCTAGGGTTCATAATAAACAGAATTCATCCACTTTTAACAGGAAGGGAACTGTTTGATGATTTAAACATCGAGTCCACCGATGGTGTTGATAAAATGAAGATTTATCTTGGCGGCCCTGTTCAGCCAAGTGGTGTCTTTGTGCTCCATGGCCCTCCCTTTGACTGGCATGCCTGCATGAAAGTAACCCCGAAAATAGGCTTAAGCAATACAAGGGATATTCTTGAAGCTCTGGCACAAGGAGAGGGGCCTGAATCCTTTTTGATTCTTCTGGGGTGTGCTGGCTGGGGCCCCCTGCAGCTTGACAGTGAAATTGCTGATAATGCATGGCTGCATTGCCCGATATCCGGGAAGATTCTTTTTAACACTGAGACAGATATGAGGTGGGAGCAGACCATGATGATGATAGGAGTTAGTCCTGATAATCTTTCTGATTCTACAGGACATGCCTGACCACAATCGTTTTTTCCAGCAGTTCCATTGGTTTTTTATATGAATAACAATACAAAAATATTTGATGATATTGAAACAGTGTCGAAAAATCTTTTATCTGTTTTTGAAAGGATGAAAGAGGTTCCAGGAATGTATGATGATATCTGTGATAAAAAAAAGAGTATATGCAGAGCCATACCTGAACAGATCAGATCCGGAGTGGTCAAAATTGCAGTGGTTGGCTCCATAAAATCAGGAAAAAGCACATTTATAAATTCTTTTCTTAATGAGGATCTTTTAAAAAGAGGGGCAGGAGTTGTCACATCTATTATCACAAAGGTCAGAAAAGGTGACATTTCAAAGGCAGCTATTTTATTGAAATCCTGGGATGAGATTAATCAGGAGATTGAAAAAGCACTTCTCTTTTTTCCTGATTTTGAGAACAGATTTATTGAAATTGATGAAAAAGGATTTGATTTAAGAAGAAAAAATGACAGAAAATTATTAAAAAAGGTTAATGAACAGCTCCGTTCTGATCTTTCTGTCACAAAAAAGGGTATCAGACCTGAATCCATAATTCTTGCCAATGCAATGGAGGGATATGAGTTTGTAAAGGATGTTGTTCAGGCAGATGCTTCAACCATTGAGTTTACCAATAAACGATTTCAAGAACACAAAAAATTTACAGGAACAGATTCCTTTGCTTTTTTTGTCAAAGATGTATCTCTTAGCGTTGAAACCAAAGGGCTTGATCCACAAATAGAGATTGCCGACTGTCAGGGAAGCGATTCCACCAACCCTTTGCACATGGCTCAAATAGAGGATTATCTTGTTTCAGCCAGTCTGATAATTTACCTTATCAGCAGCAGAACCGGGCTCAGGGAGGCTGATATCAGATTCCTTACCATTATTCAGAAAATGGGGTTGATGGATAATATACTTTTTGTTGTAAATTCTGATTTTAGTGAACATGAATCCCTGGAGGATCTCATAAATGTTGAAAAAACCATAAAAAATGAACTTGCATATTTTAAATCTGATATAGAATTGTTTACATTTTCATCTTTATACAATCTTTTTTGCAAATCAAAACAAGATCTCTCCATAAAAAATTTAAAACGCCTCAACCAATGGAAAGAAGATTTTGATTTTGTTAACTATTCAGACACAATGAAAAGTGATTTTGATTCTACCCTTGCAGCATTGTTAAAGAAAAAAAGATTTATGCTTCTTGTGGCAAATCATATTGAGCATATCAGAATAATTGCAAATGATGCTGAAAAAAGAGCAGAAATCTTTAACGAACTTTTGAATGAAAATGTGTCAAAGGCTGGATTGGCAGTTGAAAACCTTGAGGATATGCATAAAAGAGCCAG
>JAYEHB010000636.1:0-3302 GCA_034659375.1 Thermodesulfobacteriota bacterium | reverse complement strand
TGTGAATTATGAATTGTGAATTGTGAATTATGAATTTTCAATTTTCAATTTTCAATTTTCAATTGAATTGAAAGGTTAAAATATAGTATCATATGAAAGTTGAACTTTTAAAAAGAATAATTTTTGTGCTGATCTGTTCTGTTTTTGTTTTTTCCATTAACGCATTTGCAAAAGAAAAATTAAAGGTCGGGATAGTTCCCTTTACAATTCATGCAGATAGAGATATGCAGAATTATGGAGAAAGTATACTTTTAATGATTGCTGAAAATTTGGAAAATAATGGTGCTGCCACTGTTATTCTTAAAGATCTTAAACCTGGAGCTCTAAAAAAATATAAGAAACTTGAGGATGCAGGGATTAAGTATGGTGTTGATTATTTGATAAAAGGGAGCATCTTTGCTGCCGGGGGTAAAATAAGTGTTGATACAGAGATGATCAGAATTCTGCCTTCCTTGTCAACTCCTCTCTCTTTTTTTATTGAAGTTAAAGAAATTAAAAATCTCCTGCCTGGTGTAAAGGATCTTACAAAAGAGATGGTTGGTGAGATATTTCATAAAAGAATTATTTCTGAAATCACCATTGCCGGGAATAAACGAATAGAATCCTATGCAGTATTGCAGGTTATTGATCTGAAAAAAGGTGATCTCTTTAACCAGAAAGTTCTTTCAGAAAATCTTAAAAAAGTATATGCCATGGGCTATTTTGAAGATGTAAGAATAGAGAGTGAAAAAAGAGATCAAGGCCTGGAACTGATTTTTACAGTTGTTGAAAAACCCTCTGTGAGGAAAATTAATTTTAAAGGGAACCATGTTTATGAAGTTCAGGAGCTGAAAGATGTCTTACGTACCGGTACAGGTGCTATTTTGAATATTTTTAATATTAATAAGGATATTTCAAGGATCAAAGCTCTTTATACTGAAAAAAATTACCATAATTGTGTTGTTGAGTATGAGATAAAAAAGTTAGATCATAATCAGGCTGATCTTGTGTTTAAAATTGACGAGGGTGAAAAACTCAAAATAGAGAAAATTATTATTGACGGCAATAAATTTGTTTCAGATAAAAAGATAAAAAAAATTATTAAAACAGATGAAAAAGGTTTTTTTTCCTGGATTACATCTTCTGGAGAACTTGATGAAAATGAACTTTTGCAGGATGTTTTCAGAGTTGAGTCTTTTTACAAAAATATGGGTTTTGTTGATGCAAGGGTTTCTGAACCCGGGATCGAATACGGTAAAGAGAGTATAACAGTTAAGTTTAAGATTGAGGAAGGCCTGCAGTATAAAATTGGTATGATTGAGTTTAAAGGAGATCTGCTCCTTACTAAAGAAAAGTTGTTGAAAAAAATAACCATTAATCAGTCGGAATTTTACAGCAGGGACAGCCTGCGCAAAGATATCCTGTCCCTGACGGACATATATGCTGACAAAGGATTTGCCAATGCAGATGTTGCTCCGAGAATTACAAGAGATGCTGAAAAAAAGCTGATTGATATTACATTTATAATTGAACAGGGATCTCCTGTCTATTTTGAAAGAATCATCATCAGCGGCAATACCAAGACCCGTGATAAGGTTATCAGACGTCAGCTAAGGATCTATGAACAGGAGCTGTATTCCAAATCAGGAATCCAGAGAAGCGTTAAAAATCTTAGACGAACCGATTATTTTGAGAATGTAGACGTAAAAAGATCAAAGGGAAGTAAGGAGAATACTGTAAATGTAAATATAAATATTACAGAAAAGGCCACAGGTGCTTTTAGTTTTGGTGGTGGTTACAGCAGTCAAGATGCTCTTTTTGGTATGATTTCAATTTCAGAAAGAAATCTTTTTGGCAGAGGTCAGGTACTCTCTTTAAATGCAGAAGTCTCCGGTTTTTCAACTAAATATACCATAAGTTTTACCGAACCATGGCTTTTTGATATTCCACTTTCTGCTGGACTTGATCTTTACAACTGGGACACGGAATATGACTACTATGACAAGGACAGCAAAGGCGGTGCAGTCAGGTTTGGATATATGATATTTGATTACACCTACCTTGGTCTTAAATACGGTTATGAAGATTTTGAAATAACCAATGTTCAGGAGGAATACACAGATGTTGATGCCGGCAGGTATGTAACAAGCAGTGTAACCACTTCCCTTAGTTATGATTCCAGAAATTCTGCTCTTACTCCAACTAAAGGAGAGGAACATAGCATCTCAATTGAATATGCAGGAGGTTTGCTTGGTGGAGAGATTGATTTTACCAAGTATATTGTGGAAACCGGGTGGTATTATCCTCTGTTCTGGAAGTTTACAGGATTTCTCCATGCAAAGGCAGGGTATCTCCATGATCAGTCTGATAAAGATATTGAGATTGATTATGAGAGATTTTATCTTGGCGGGATTAATTCTGTGCGGGGGTATGACTGGCAGGATATAAATGCTTCTGACAAGGGAGAGATAGAGATCAGGGGTGGAGAAAAGATGATTCAGTTTAATGCTGAATTAATGTTTCCTCTTTTTGAAAAGGCCGGGCTTACAGGGGTTGTTTTTTATGATACCGGTGATGTTTACGAGGATAGTGAAGATATTCGTCTTGGCGATCTTTATTCCAGCTATGGTGCAGGTTTTAGATGGCAGTCTCCCATGGGTCCGATCAGAATAGAGTATGGAATAATTCTTGATGGCCATGAATATAAGTCAGGGGATGGAAGGTGGGAGTTTTCCATGGGAGGAGCTTTTTAATTGGTAAATATTCGGCCAGCACCCCATATTCGTCCATTTTGGCCTGCTCACATAGCATTAGTATGCTACGCAGTCCCAAATAGACGAATATGAGGCACTGGCCAAACATTTACAGTATTGTGGCCGATGAGAATGATCATGCTCCGGCCATGCCGGTTATTGAAACAAAACTTTAATGATAATAATAGTTGATCAAAACGGAGGATAAAATGAAAAAAATAAGTATGGTTCTTTTAACAGCAGTAGTTTTCTTTGTTTGTACCCTGACTTCATCTTTTGCAGCAGATTCTGCAAAGATTGGCATTGTCGATTTTCAAAAGGTACTTGCATTGTCAATTACTGGAAAAAATGCCAAGGCTGAAATAAATAAAAAGGGTAGAGAACTGGAAACAGACCTTAAGGAGAAAGGTTCTGAAATAGAGGAGTTGAAAAAAAAGATCGAGCGGGAATCCCTTGTCATGAGTAAGGAAAAACGTGAAGAAAAACAGCGTGAACTCAGGATCAGGATAAATGATTTTAAAATCATACAGAAAAGTTACATGAAAAAGTTTAAGCAGATGGAGGGCCGTC
>JAYEHB010000635.1:10613-13534 GCA_034659375.1 Thermodesulfobacteriota bacterium | reverse complement strand
AAGGTTAAACAAAAACGGTTGATATCTGTTTAACGTTGATATAAATATGGTAAATATTCGGTCAGCATCCCATCTTCGCCTATTTTGGCCTGCTCACATAACCTGAAGGTCAAAAAATAGCATTAGGGATCTGGAAGAAAATAATATACGTATATTGTGCAGAATTTTTGTTCGTCTTCAAGGCGCGGTAATGGGGGCATATTGAAATATGTCCCATTGGCGCAACGCAGGAGACGGGCAAAAAGACAAGCAAGATGCGTGGATTATTTTTTGGAAGATCCCTTAGTATGCCAGGCAGTCCCAAATAAACGAATATGAGGCACTGGCCAAACATTTATATTATAAGCCGAATTTTTACTTATTATGAAAAAACAAATGACACATATTGGAACCATTCTGGATAATGCTCTTGACAATTTCAGGGCGTGTTCAGACACTGAGATGACCCGGATCTGGGAAATCTGGAAAGATGCTGTGGGAGACACCATTGCACAGAATGCACAACCCGGGGCATTTAAGAAGAACACTTTGATTGTCCATGTATCAAGCTCTGTATGGATGCATCATTTCAAATTCCTGAAACAGGATATGCTGAACAATATTAACCAGGCCCTTAACCATGAGCTTGTAAAAGATATCAGATTTAAAATTGCAAACCTGCACAGTTGAATACTTCTTTCATAAAAAATTAAAAATATTTCAGCCTGAAAACGGGTACAGATTCTCCATGGATCCTCTGTTACTGGCAGACCATGTCAATATTGTAAAACATGAGAGGATTCTTGATATTGGAACAGGCTGTGGTATCATGCCTTTGCTGCTTTTATATAAACATCCTGAAATTAAAATCACAGGGGTTGAAATCCAGGAAAACCTTGCCGATATTGCCAGAAAAAATATAAAAATAAATAATATGGATAAGAGAAGCTTAATTCTCTTAAAGGATATCAAAGATGTTACAATATCAGATATTAATGTTAAGGCTGATATTATCATTGCAAATCCTCCATATAAAAAAAAAGAAACGGGCAGAATTAATCCTGATATTCAAAAAGCCATTGCACGGCATGAAATAAAGCTGACCCTTGAAACTCTTATAGATTCTGTAAAAAGACTGCTTGCTCAAAATGGCAGATTTTATATCATCTATCCTGCAGAACGAGTTGCAGAACTTATCTGCTCCTTGAATAATCATGAAATCAATCCTGAAATGATCAAATTTGTACATACAAAAAAAGAGAACAGTGCAAAACTTGTGATACTCATGGGTGCCCAAAACAGTGCACAGCCACTTAAGGTGCTTTCTCCCCTGTTTGTTCATAAACATTTTTTATGCTTGACATAAAAACAAAAAAAGTATAAGTACATTTGATTATTAACTTAGGAGAGGTGACCGAGTGGCTGAAGGTGCTCGCCTGGAAAGCGGGTGTACTGTCAAAGGTACCGAGAGTTCGAATCTCTCCCTCTCCGCCATTTTTTGTATTCAGGAAAAATGTCATATCAAGTATTAGCATTAAAATATAGATCCCAGACCTTTCAAGATGTTATTGGCCAACCCCATGTAACAACCACACTGGCCAATGCTATCTCTTCTGACCGTGTTGCCCATGCAATACTTTTTACAGGTCCAAGGGGGACAGGCAAGACAACCATTGCCCGTATTCTTGCAAAGGCAATGAACTGTGCAGATGGCCCTGCACCAACCCCATGCAATCAGTGTAACTCGTGCAAAAGCATTACAGCAAGCAGCTCCCCGGATGTATTTGAAATAGACGGAGCATCCAACAACAGCGTGGATCAGATAAGAGACCTGCGTGATAATGTTGCATACATGCCTTCATCATCAACCTATAAAATATATATAATTGATGAAGTTCACATGCTGAGCAATGCAGCATTTAATGCTCTGCTCAAAACACTTGAAGAACCGCCTGCCCACGTTATTTTTATTTTTGCCACAACAGAATCCCACAAAATTCCTGTAACCATTTTATCCAGATGCCAGAGACACGATCTTGGAAGAATTCCTCTTTCACTCATAGCAGGTCATCTTCAGGATCTGTGCCGGAAAGAAGGCTTCACCCTTTCAGAGGAGAGCATAAACCTTATTGCTGCTGAAGCAGATGGTTCCATGCGGGATGCATTAAGTCTTCTTGACAGAATAATATCAAGCAGCCCTGAAAAAGTAATAACCCATGAAAGTATCATCATTAATCTTGGAATAATTGACAAACTGATCATATTTGACATATCAGCAGCACTTTTTAAGTCAAACGGTGCAAAGTTGTTGGAGCTTATCAACAGAGTGCATGAACAGGGTCATGATTTAAAAAAATTTTATTCCAATATAATCAGCCATTTCAGAGATCTTGCAGTTGTTAAAATCTGCAAAAAAAATACAAATGTGGCAGATATGTCAAACCATGACAGGGAAAAGATAATTTCAATGGTTGAATCTTTGTCACAAACTTACCTGACCCAGATTCTTGATATACTTTTAAAAGAAGAGACACTTATCAGGTTTTCCTCACATACAAAGAGTGCTCTTGAGATGGTGCTGCTTAAACTTGTTCAGATACGACCTGGTTTTGAGATTGATGAGCTGATAGAAAAACTGGATAATATTGCAAAAAGAATTGACATTTCATCTTTAAAACAGACTCCTCAAGCAAACAATAGAGAGGAAACTACCCCAGGTTCAATGCCAGGTTCAATGCCAGGTTCAGCACAAACAGAGGGTTCAACAAAAAATTCCATGCAAGCACAGGGTTCAACAAAGAATTCAATACCGGCTGAAAATTCAGCTTCCCATGTTGGATATCCACAATCCACACACAAACCTTTGTCCATTGCTTCTCCTGCTGCTGATTTTGGTTCTGCTTCTGTTGCAGGACAGACTCCTGCACCTGCTGGTAATTCTG
>JAYEHB010000635.1:6565-10513 GCA_034659375.1 Thermodesulfobacteriota bacterium | reverse complement strand
GAAAATTCAGCTTCCCATGTTGGATATCCACAATCCACACACAAACCTTTGTCCATTGCTTCTCCTGCTGCTGATTTTGGTTCTGCTTCTGTTGCAGGACAGACTCCTGCACCTGCTGGTAATTCTGTTTATGTTAGTAATTCTGTTCCTGCTGTTGATTCTAATCCAGGAAACAGAGCATATAGAGAAAGATCAGCCACAGTAGACAATCCAAACGTTACAACGAGCTGGAAAGGCTTTATAAAACAGGTGGCTTCAACTCTTCCCTTTGTATCTGCCATTTTAAACAAAGCACGGTTTAAAGAAATCTCAGAACATGCATTGACTTTTGAGCTATATGGTACATCTTTTGAGATGACCAGGGTAAAGGGAAAAATAAATGATCTGGAACAAATATGTAAAACTTATTTTGGAAAAAAGCTGAAAATAGATATAATTAACAAAACCAGCTCACAAAAAAAATTTACAGAAGATGAAAAAAGTCCTGCAAAATTAAAGCAGGCAGTTTTAAACCATCCAATTGTTGTTGATGCTGTAAAAATATTTAACGGAACCATTGTTGATGTCAACACCGGTTGATCAGCCTAAGTCTTCATGGGGGCTGCGTTACATTGGAATATATAATAGAAATAAGGGGAGTTTGCTCTATTTTTCGGCCAATTGAAGGTGGGGTCAGGCTTTCGTTATTGTCATTATCTTGACTTTTTGGGTTAATTATTTTCAAGGTTTGATAACGACACAAATAACAAAAGCCTGACCCCCCGTTGTTCCTGCAATCAGGACCTATGACCGAAGTTAGAACCAAGCCCAAAAATAAAAGCAAAGGAGTCAGAAAATGAAAAATATGGGCGGAATGATGAAGCAGGCACAACAAATGCAGAAAAAAATGTTAAAAATGCAGGAAGAGCTTGCGTTAAAAACCGTGGAAGCCAGTGCCGGCGGAGGCATGGTTAAAGTTATAGCCAATGGAAGTCAGAAAATTGAATCCATTACAATGGAAAAAGAGATAATTGACCCTGAAGATATTGAAATGCTTCAGGATCTTATCCTGGCTGCAGTAAATGATGCTTTAAACAGATCCCAGGAGATGGTATCCAATGAGATGAACAAGATAACCGGTGGCATGAAGATCCCGGGCATGTAGATAAAACAAGTGAATCTATATCCTGAATCAATTCTCAACCTGATACATAGCCTTTCACGCCTGCCTGGAGTGGGCAGAAAAACAGCGGAACGGCTCTCTCTTCATATCTTGCATGCTCCGGAAAGTGAGGCAAAAAAACTTGCCGCAGACATTCTTGAATTAAAAGCAAAAGTTAAATTATGTTCAACATGTTTTGCATTAAGTGACCGGGAAAAATGCAAAATATGCAGCAATCCAGCAAGAGACCGATCTGTAATATGTGTTGTGGAAAACCCTGCGGACATGGCTGCGATTGAAAAATCAGGTGCTTTTTCAGGCGTTTATCATATCCTTGGAGGAGCCCTGTCCCCCATGGACGGCCTGGGCCCTGACGAGATCAGAATAAAGGAACTCTTTGCCAGGGCAGATCAAAAAAGCACTAGAGAGATAATAATTGCCACGGGAACTGATGTTGAAGGTGAGGCCACAGCCTCATATATTTCAGACAATCTAACAAATAAAAAAATAAAAATCACAAGGATCGCTTCGGGAATCCCCATGGGAGGAGATCTCCAGTATGTGGACCAGGTGACAATGCAAAGAGCAATAGAGGGACGACATGGATTCTGAATTTAAGACAGGTGATGATATCTTTTGCTGCACACAATGCGGAGAGTGCTGTTCCGGCTATGGCGGCACCTACGTCACCATGGATGACATTAAAAAAATTGCAGAATATCTTGATGTTACCCAGGAACAGTTTATCTCCAACTATTGTGACAAATCCGGAAAAAGAGTGGTTCTTACCCAGGGAAAGGATGGGAAATGCCTGTTTTTTAATAAAAACTGCTCTATCCATCCTGTTAAGCCTTATATGTGCAGAGCCTGGCCGTTTATCAAAGCAGTTGTCACCAACCCTGAAAACTGGAATGCCATGGCTGGCTCATGCCAGGGAATAAAAAAGAATATTCCAGCAGATACCCTTAAAAAAATAGTATCCAAAGAAATGGAAAAACTCAAATTTTTATGATAAATGTAAAAGCTTCCGGTTAAATACTGCCTTTCAAAAACGGCACGGCTTTGCCCAGTTCATCTCAAGCTCATGGTTAGCCGATTTTTTTACTATCTTAGCATTCTTTTGTATTCATCATGCTTCCCAATCCATACCCAAATAAAATCTTCTCCATCTTCTATAGCAAGAGCTCTGTAGTTCAGGCCGATTCGAACTGACCAAAAGGAACCAATTTTTTTGAAATGAAGTGAAGGATAATAAGGATTGTATTTCAAAAGTTCAAAATTCTCATTAGCTGTTTTCTGGATAGAATACGGAAGTTTATCAAAGCATTTCCAAAATCGAGAACTTGTTCTATGCATTTACAATGCCCCTAAATTGTTATTATTCTTTTCCTGCAGAGCTTCTTTAGCTAAAAAATCTAATTTCCCTGAATTTGAGTCCTCTTTAATTTGCTTATCCCATATTTCCCAATCCTTTTCAGCAAACCAATGCCTCAAATTAACATATTCCTTTTGGGGTAATTTTTCAATTTCTTTTTTTATTTCAGCTATCTGTAGCATTTTTAACTCCTCTTTTTTATTGGCCTTAAGGTAGTGCTTTCTTAGCCAATTCATTGTTTGCCCGAAATTTCATAATTGAATTTCATGGGGCTGGTGCTCAACCACAAAAAACAGGGCAACCACAGGGGGTTGCCCCTACTGCCGGACAACATAATTAGGGCCTGCAATGAGCATGGTATTTGGCAGGGTTGACTGAACAAGCTCCATGGTGCTTCCAAAGAGAACATCCTTTACCAGTCCGTGGCCATAGGCACCAAGGACTGCAAGGGAATTATGGGGCACATTATAAAGATTATGCTTAAATTTACCTTTATCAAAAAAATGCCAGTTTCTTACACTCTTTTCCACATCCTCATAAAGAGCTCTCTGCTTTAAAATTTCGCAAAAATCCTCTTTTGACCGTTTGCCTGCCTGGGTGAACATATCCAGAGGTTTGCTGCTTAATCTACTTAAAAGCAAACCAAGTTTAAGGGCCTTTACTGCATTAACTGAACCTCCAAAAAAAACAATTATACTTTCCCACTCCTTAAAAATAGGACCTGGCATGAGTATGGGAAATCGGGCAGATTTGACTATCCTTCTCACCTTGGGACCAATATAGCCAAGGCTGATCTTACTTGCAAGATCACTTATACTCCTTGGACAACACATAAAATCAAAATCAACTGGAATATCCGGCAAGGTTGAAGCAGTAAAGTTCCTGGGTTCAATAAACCTTGGATTGATACCATAATCCTCTGCAAGCTCTTTTGCATGCTCTTTTGCGGTTTTATGCATTGTAAGGTATGATTTATCAAGATCAACCTGGACAACATCATTCTCATAATACATGAGAAATTTTATATATTCAGGTATATATACCACAATTGATGCACTGGTCTGCTTGCAAAAGTACAGGGACTGCATAAATATCTCTCTTCCAAGGGGTGTATTTCTGAACACATGAAAAAAAGTTGTTTCCATATTTTCTCCTAATCTGGACAAGCCAGAACCTAAAACGTAAATATTCGGCTTATAATGTAAATGTTTGGCCAGTGCCTCATATTCGTCTATTTGGGACTGCGTAGCATACTAATGCTATGTGAGCAGGCCAAAATGGGCTAAGATGGGGTGCTGGCCGAATATTTACCCTAAAACGGCTGGGCTGTTTGAACATTAAGTTCATCTCTGTATTTATCAAGTAAAGTGGCTTTGGATACCATACCCACAAACCTGTTGTTTGAAACCACAGGCATGCTGAAACATTTTTT
>JAYEHB010000635.1:4004-6465 GCA_034659375.1 Thermodesulfobacteriota bacterium | reverse complement strand
ATTTACCCTAAAACGGCTGGGCTGTTTGAACATTAAGTTCATCTCTGTATTTATCAAGTAAAGTGGCTTTGGATACCATACCCACAAACCTGTTGTTTGAAACCACAGGCATGCTGAAACATTTTTTTGCATCCATTTTTTGCAGCACCCCGGAAAGATCATCGTCATAATGAATAGTTTCAGGATCGGCATCCATGATCTGATCCACAAAAACAGTATCATACATCACTGTATTAAAAAGATAGGGCCTGACATGGTCAAATGTAACCATACCAAGAAAAATACCAGTATCTTCATCCTCCACTGGAAAATAATTTCGTGTGGAACCCTTGACTGTATGTAGAAACTCCCTTAACAGCATACCTGGAGGTACTGAGATACAATCTTTTTCAACAACCTCCCTGATACTTATATCCGCAAGAACCCTTAAATCTGTGCCTGGTCTTAAAAGTTCTCCCCTGTCAGCCAGATCTTTCATATAAAACGAGGCTGGTTCAAAATAATGCGTTATGGTGGTGGATAGGGCTGAAACAATAATCAAGGGCAGCATAACTTCATAACCCCCTGTAATCTCAAGTATAAGAAAAATACCTGTAAGTGGAGCCTGGAGTATTCCGCTCATCATTCCTGCCATGCCAAGCAGAGCAAAGCAGCCCTCGCTGGCCATGGTAACAGAGGGAAACAAAAAAATAATAAAACGGTGGTATGCAAGACCTGCAAAACTGCCAATAACAAGGCATGGAGCAAAAATCCCCCCTGATCCGCCCCACCCCAGGGTCAGGGAGGTGGCTAAAATTTTAGCAAAAAAGGCAATTCCTGCAATGGTGAGTCCTGATTTAAAAACACCCTGTATCATGGCATGAATAGAGTAATAACCTTCCCCGAGAACTTCAGGCACAGCAAAACCCAAAAGTCCAACTGCACAGCCTCCAATGGCTGCCCGAATCCAGAAAGATACAGACACCTTTGCTGACAGATGGTGCATTCTCCTCAGCATCCTTGTAAGGAGCAGAGATGCCAAAGAAGCAACAACAGCAAGACCAAGGCATGCAACAAAATCAAACCCGCCAAGGTGGAATCCGCTGCTCTCAAAGGCAATACTGTTCCCCTGTAAAATCCTGCTTATCTCAGCCCCTGCCACAGATGCAACAGCAATGGGGATAATATTCACCATGGACCACTCCCCAAGAATAATCTCCATGGCAAAAACCATTCCTGTTAAGGGAGCATTGAATATTGATGCAATTGCTCCGGCGGCACCACACCCCACAAGTGTAACCCTTTGACGGTCATTAAGATAAAAAAGTTGTGCAATATTGGAACCTATGGCAGCACCGCTCATTACAACCGGAGCTTCAGGTCCTGCAGAGCCACCACTTCCAATGGTAAGACAGCTTGATATCAATCTTGAGATGCTGGATCTTAAACGCATGAGACCGCCATACCTTGAGACACTGTAGATTACCTCAGGCACTCCATGGCCTGCTCCCTCCTTCATGATCTTTTCAAGATAGAGAGCTGAAAACATTGCACCCAGGCCGGGGAGGATAAAAGCCCACCATAGATGCCTTACATGGTGCAGGGAGTCAAGTATAAAGATAAGCGAACGGTTCAGAGCAACAGCGGCAAGACCGCTGCAGATTCCCACAATAATCCCGAAAATAATGAGAAGCGGTCTGTCATCCCTGCGGAAAAAAGAGAGTCTTGCAGGATAACGCCAAAAGAAAATTTTTTTCATTTTTTTTATATGCCGCCTTTTTCAAGATGCTCTTCCATATACCCAACTTTTTTTAAAAAAGAGTCTAAATCAGGGGATGTTTTAAGAAATTGAACAAAAGAGTTATCCCTTAGACAGAAAGATAACTTTGAAAGCATATTCAGATGTTTATCCATTGATGGACTTAATAGAAGAAATAGAACAAACACCGGCATCCCGTCAATGGAATCAAATTCGATTTCATTTTCAAGAAAACAGGTTACAATCATGGGCTTAGTAAAAATTTTGTCTAAGGGATTTCTTGGATGGGGAATGGCAACGCCTTTACCGATTCCTGTTGATGTAAGCTTTTCCCTTGCAATGATCTGTTGGTAAAGCTCGTCTGCAGATTTGTCTGAAAGTTGTGGCACAAGATCAACACCAGATCGTATCACATCCTCTTTTTCAATTCCCTCAACACCTTTAAAACATCCTCCACTTTTTATGGCAGAGGAGAGCAAAACCGAGGTGGAACTCCCACCCTCTTTTTTTTCAAAATCAATATTTTTGTATACAAGGCGCTGTTTCTCAGCCCATTTTTTTAATTCAGATTCATTAAAGACACCTCTGTTCCCCTGTTTGTTAACAGGAAGTCTCCCCTGCCTGATCCAGCGTTCCAATGTTTCTGAATTAAGATCAAGCCTCTGCGCAATTTCTGATATAGTCAATTTCATAAAAAATCTATTTCACAATTGAAAATTGAAA
>JAYEHB010000635.1:0-3904 GCA_034659375.1 Thermodesulfobacteriota bacterium | reverse complement strand
TCCACACCTCTTTTTGTCAAAAGTCGTACAACAGAACAGGCCCGAAGAGATGACAATTCCCAGTTTGAAGGAACTCTTCCTGTTCTTATGGGAGATGAATCTGTAAACCCTTTTATTTTAACATGATAGGCAAATCTTGAAAGTATGGATGCAATTTTTTTCATAATATCAACTCCCTTTGCCGAGAGCTCAGTCCCGCCGGGCTTAAAAAGCAGAAGATCAGACATGGTTATCACTACCCCCACGTCAGTCTCGGTAACAGAGACCATGCCGCCAAGTTTATTAAACATGACAAGCTCCCTGACTTCGCTGACAATCTCCTCAATCTCTTTTTGAATCATACCGCCAAGTTCATCAATTTTCTGACTTTCTGAAGGTTCTTCAGAGGGTACAGCATGCATGGTTAATCCTTCCCTTGTGCCTGTCTCAGGAACCGACTGCACACCAAGGGCACTGCGTAAAGACTCCACAAGTTCCTTAAAAGTCTCCTGCTGGGTGGTACTCATTGCAAAAAGAAGAACAAAAAAACACATGAGCAGGGTTACAAGATCTGCAAACGTAGCCATCCAGTCAGGTGCACCACCACCTTTGCATTCTTCACACTCTTCCTGGGGAGTCTCCAGAGCCGGAGCCTCTTCTTCCATAGTATCTTCAGCCATTTATATGCCTTTGTAAATACTCGGGTTAGTTAACTATTCACTGTCATCAGCAGCCTTTGCTCCTTCACCAAGATAAACACTGAGCTTATCTTCCATGAGCCTTGGATGTTCACCCTCTCTGATTGAGACCACACCCTCATATATTATATTCATATTGGTAATCTCCTCTCCGCTTCTTGTTTCAAGTTTTTCAGACATGGGAATAAAAAAGAGATTAGCCAGTACAGCACCATAAAAAGTTGTAATCATGGCAACAGCCATCTTAGGGCCAATGGAAGAAGGATCATCAAGATTTGCAAGCATCTGCACAAGACCTATCAGGGTGCCAACCATTCCAAAGGCAGGAGCAAATGCCCCCATACTGGAATACAATGAATATCCTTTTTTATGCTCAGCTTTTGTCAATGTCATTTTTTTCTGCATTATCTGTGCAATATCAGCAGTTTTCACGCCATCCACAGTCATCTGCAGAGCCCTTGCAAGATATGGATCACTTGTATCTTTAATGTCCCCTTCAATGGAGAGAAGCCCGCCTTTTCTCGCCTTGTTTGATATTTCAACAAGATTTGCAATGATATTTTCAGGTTTTTCAATCTTAAACATAAAGACTTTCATGGTAACCTTGATAATGCTCAAAAAATCACTTAATGGATATGCAATCATGGTGGCGGCAATGGTACCGCCTATAACAATCATAACAGAAGGCAGATTCCAGAACATCCCAAGCCCGCTTCCAAGAAGAATTGTAGTACAAACAAAACCAATACCTGCCACAACACCAATAATCGAAGCTAAATCCATATTATTCCGCCTTTATGCTGACAATTTCTTCTAAGGGATACTCTCTGTTATATTTAATCATCATTTTAATGGACTCTTCAGTCAGCACAGTTCCTGCTGAAAAAAGCTTTGTACCTGTGGCAGTAAACATGCCTGCACACATTTCCATACCTGGCTTGAGCTGATAAACCCCAAGCTCTTTCACCTTTTTTGAACCATTACTTAAATATGTCACTGCATATTTTTCAAGACAATTGACAATCCTTGGATCAAGCCTTACACCTGCACTCTCTTCAAGCAGAAAAAGAAGTTCCTCTAATGTGCATGAAGGCTCTTGGCTCCAGAGCTCATCCAGCATATCAGCCCCGGCAAGTATCCTTGACAAAAGAGGAATAAATTTCCGCTTAAGTCCTTGGGGACGTCCAGATCCATCAGCGTTCTCATGGAGATAAAATATTATCTCGGCAGCGTTTTCAAGGCCTGAAAATTCTTTTAAAAACCCGGCACCCGTTGCAGGATGCCGTTCAAAAATCTCTTTTTCATACTCGGTGAGCAGTTCTCTATCTTTATAAAAGAGTGATTCAGGGATAAAGAGCATGCCCGTCTCATGGAGCAGAGCAGCTTTTTTCAGATTTTCTCTGTCAAACCTGTCAAGGCAAAACTGTTCAGCAGCAAAAACCGATATTTCAGCAACTCTTTTTGCATGCCCTCTGTTTTTCTCTTTTCTTGATTGAATCATTTTAACAATAAATGATTCAATTTCCTTTACATTGGCATGAAAGCCGGTTTTAAAATCCTTAAGCTCTTTTCTCAGATTTTCCCTCTCCACGGTCATGGCATTGATCTGTTTTAAGGAATTATGAAGGAGACTCTTTTCCCGGGACAAAGCCTTTCTTGCCAGAATAAGCTCTGATTTAAATTTCTCAAGATACCCAAGGGAGGTATTAAGCCTTTTATTTTTCCACAAAAGGTTCTGTTGTAACTCATTTCTTTGAAGATAGAGCCTGGTTTTTTTGGCAAACTCACTAACAGCAAAAGGTTTAATCAAAAAATCATCATACCCGTTTTCCAGAAGATACGATCTGACACAAGGTTCTGCGTCTCCGGGGATAACAGCAATAAAAAACGGTTCAGGCTTAAAATCACCGTCCCTGATATCTGATATTAACTGAGTGACATCCTCTTTCATATCTTCACAAAAATCCACCATAATCATATCAGGCCTAAAGGCTTTTACAAATTCACAACCTCTGCCCAGATCAAAGGTGGTTTTTACTTTCCACTCCCCCTGTTCTGACAAAAATTTAATGACATCAGATTCCATACCATCAGATTCCATAACATCAGATTCCATACCATCAGGGAATTTAGAAGAAAGAGAAGCATGGATATAGAGTAGTCTGTTCTTATATTGAGTTCTGCTTTTATTCATTATAAAGAGCAGACTATAACAGATTGATTAATATTTCAAATATTTTTTTTATATAAAACTCCGTCCAACATACTACAATCGCATGACTTGGCTTCGCGTCTTCGACCCATATTTTGGTTTCTGCCATTTAGGGTATGCCGGGTTCGGAATAACCATTCAGCCACCAGTCATCCCAGTTGGAATCAACTATACTCTGTGCAAGCTGCTTACCAAGTTCCGTTTTAAGCCTGTTAATTACAATGGGCAGCCATTTTTCAGGGGCTTTTGCACCTGTATCCATAAGCTTTTTCAATTCAAGAATAAAAGAGAGCTGATCAGCATCATTGGCAAGCCTGGCTTCCCGGGTCTCACCCCTGTTGAATTCTTCCATAAGCTCTGCAAATTCACGGCCAAAGGTTAGTCCTTCAGTCATATCAGCTATGGCCTTATCCTCCCTGGCTCTTACATATTTTTTCTGCACATAATTCAAATCACCTGTTCTTGCTTCAGGAAGATCATGGATCAAGGCCATGGAAATAAGTTTTTCTGCATCAAGATCCGGCTCCATCCTTGAAATGGTAAGACAGATAAAGCTAACCATAAAGGAGTGTTCTGCAACACTCTCTTTTCCTGAACCTAAAAATTGATATCCTGACCTTGGTAACTCTTTTAAGGTTTTTGCTTCAAAAAAAAGCTCTGCAATTTTATTCATAAACAACTCCGCTTCTTAAATTTCCTTAATTAACTCAACTTTCTGACCTTAATTTTACCGGTTAAAGTCTCAAAACCCCACGCAGCGTCTTAATATGCCAGGCAGTCACAAATAGACGAATATAAGGCACTATCCAAACATTTACATTATAAACCGAATATTTACGTACTTCTTGACATTTTATCAAACAAAAGTTTAAATACTCCCCAGGGACAACTTAATCCCAATTAAATATAGAAATTTGGGTTTGGTTCTAACGTCGGCCATATATCCTGATTGCAGGAACAACGGAGGGGTCAGGCTTTTGTTATTTGTGTCGTTATCAAACCTTGAAGATACTTA
>JAYEHB010000634.1:0-3308 GCA_034659375.1 Thermodesulfobacteriota bacterium | reverse complement strand
CAGGAACCCGGAGCACAGCCAAGATCAAGAATGTTATTGTTTTTTTTAATCACTTTAAATTTTTTTTGTATCTCCATGAGCTTATAAACCGACCTTGCAGGATATTTATCTGCTTTTGCCTTGTTGGTCCAATGATCTGCCCATTGATTCTTTTTGCCTTGCTTCATGCTTTTTTTTTTCATAAAAACTCCATATAACTGCCACGGCCGGAGCGTGGTTTCCGCATCGGCCACAACAAATTTAGAAAGTCTATCATTGCAGTCGTTTGGACGGACTTTCATATAAACTGCCACGGGCAGCCCTGGTGGTCTAAGTCTGCACACAACAAATGATGAAGGGCTATGAATTGAAAATTGAAAATTGAAAATTGAAAATTCATAATTCATAATTCATAATTCATATCACAGCTAAAACAAAATATGCATAACATCTTTCAAAGTACTGACCCCATGGATTGCACCAATTTTTATAGAAGAGAGCTGTTTACAACTGTTTTCCGGCACAATAGTTTTGACAAATCCCATTTTAACAGCTTCCTTTACCCGTTGCTCAACATGACTTACAGCCCTTATCTCACCTGTAAGTCCAATTTCACCAATCACTGCAAACCCTTCAGGCACAGGTCTGTCAAGAAAACTTGACATAAGTGCAACTGCAATACCAAGATCTGCAGCAGGCTCTGTCACCTTAACTCCGCCTGCCACATTCATAAAAATATCAAAACCCGAAAGATTTATACCAACTCTTTTTTCCATGACTGCAGCAATAAGTGCAACCCTGTTGTGGTCAAGCCCCAGCACAGTTCTTCTTGGAGCTCCAAAGCTTGAATTAGCAACAAGCCCCTGGATCTCTATGAGAATGGGCCGTGTTCCCTCCATGCTTGCAGAGACCACAGCTCCCGGAGCATTTACTGATCGTTCAGCAAGAAAAACAGCAGAAGGATTTGGTACCTCTTCAAGCCCTTTTTCCTTCATTTCAAAAACACCAATTTCATTTGTTGAACCGAACCTGTTTTTTACCGCCCTTAAAATCCTGAATACATGATTTCGGTCACCTTCAAAATAAAGTACAGTATCAACCATGTGCTCCATGATTCTTGGCCCTGCAATGGCTCCGTCCTTTGTTACATGTCCCACAAGAAACATAGGGATGCCTGTCTTTTTTGCCATATTCATAAATCGTATTGATGCTTCTCTGATCTGGGTAACACTTCCAGCAGTTGAAGATATTGCAGGATTGTAAATGGTTTGAATGGAATCCACAACCATTGCAGCAGGCATATGTTCATGACTCATTGCAAGAATGGCATCAAGATCAGTTTCTGATGCCACAAGCATGGAGTTTGCTTCTGAAGAAAGCCTTGTTCCCCTCATTTTTATCTGATTTACGGACTCTTCCCCTGAGACATAAAGTGCTTTTTTCCCGGATTCTGCAAGTTTTGACATAACCTGAAGCATCAGGGTTGATTTTCCTATACCTGGATCTCCTCCAATAAGAACAAGTGTGCCATCCACAAGACCGCCGCCAAGTACACGGTCAAACTCTTTTATACCCGTATAGATGCGGGGCTCTTCCTGAAATTCAATAGAATCCATGGAAACAGGCGAAGCATTGCCATGCCCTGTCCCCATGACAGCCTTAGAACCCCACTGTTCTTGTTCTGAAACAAGAGTATCCCATTCACCACAGTCCGGACATTTTCCCATCCATTGAAAAGAATGATAACCGCAGGATTGGCACCGAAAAATTTTTTTCTCTTTTTTCTTCACAATATTTATTATATAGACCTTTTTTTGCATGCAATCATTAGGGTTTATTCTTTATTGTACACCATCTATTTATAACACGTTGTTTTTGCAGTATCAAGATCAGGTTTTTCTCCACAGCAATTCACACATTCTTAAAAATTAACATCTTTAACAAAAATTTAATGCAATCTTTAACAAAATAGGATATAAAAATACAAAACTAAATAAAACGAAGGAGAAAAATCATCTTATGAAAACAGATCTTTTTACAGCAAATGCTCAATTTTTCCTTAAAATGGTTGTTACGGTTGTTACTCTTTTTCTGTTTTTTTCTATTTTACCGGCAACTCTTACATTTGGAGAAGAGAACAAGGAAAAATGGGAACTTAAAAAACTGGCACAGTGCCTTGAAACTGATGGTTTTGCCAAAGAACAGATCAAAAAAATATTCAACAACCCTAAAGTCCATTTTGACCCCAAAGGAGTCTCTCTTTTTTTTATTCATTCTGAATCAAGCCTTGATTATGATCAATTTATTTCAAAAAAATCCATAAAAAATGCCCGTAAATATATGGAGAAACATAAAGATGAGCTTGAAAATGCCCAAAAAAAGTATGGGGTGGACAAAACAATAATCACTGCAATAATACTTGTTGAAACAAGACTTGGCACATACCTTGGGAACAGAGCAGTTATAAACACACTCTCCACCATGGCAGCCATTATTGGAAAAAAAGAAAGGGAATTTCTCTGGAATTCCATTTCAGACTCAAGAAAACTAACCAGGAAAAAATTTGATAAAAAAGCTGATAGAAAATCAAAATGGGCCTATGCTGAACTTAAAGCCCTTTTAAAGTATACAGCAAGGGAAAAGATAGATCCTGTTGAAATAATCGGTTCCTATGCAGGTGCCATGGGGATTGCTCAGTTTATGCCAAGCAACGCCCTTTCCCTTGCAAAGGACGGCAACCAGGATGGACGTATCAATCTTTTTAAACATCCCGATGCTATACACAGCATTGCTAATTATTTAAAACACTTTGGATGGAAACCCTCTGTAACAAGGCAGGAAGCTCACAAAATACTGTACAAATACAACCACAGCAACTATTACGTTGATACTCTTTTAAAGATATCTGACCGCTTAAAGGGATAAAATATAAGATATGGATACTTTTGTTGTAGTAGCAGGTATTGGCGCCATTTTCTGGGGTCTTACAATGCTGGCAATAATAGATATAATTACAAAGGATTTCGGCTCCATCAAAAATAAGGCCATCTGGGGTTTTATCGCCCTTATACCATTTATAGGCTGGCTCATATATCTGAGCTTGGGTTTAAAAAAGGGAGTCAGAAAAAAATACAAAAATAAGGCTTAAAAAACTAACAACTCTAAGCCAAGAGTGCATCACACTCCTTGATTAACATAATAGAGGCTAACGCATAGTACATGTATAACTAACAAATCTTAATTAAAACTACCTATTTTATAAATTAAATATTTCTGTCATTTTAACTTGACAACAAGCCTAATATAAACTATATTCTTTATAGTTCTTT
>JAYEHB010000633.1:0-3309 GCA_034659375.1 Thermodesulfobacteriota bacterium | reverse complement strand
TAGAAAAAGAAACGGTTGATGTTAGCATTACAAAAAAAGACATTGAAATGCTCCTTGATGAGTACAGAAGGACATCGAGAATAAAAGGAGTTGAAGTTTGCAGCACTAGAGTGATCCAAATGACCCAAACATACAAAATTGATTTTAAAAACAGTTCAAAAATTATAATTTTAGCTTCAAGTCCACCAGAAACATCAACTGGAAAGAAATTGGCTGGCGAGATACTTAAAAAAAATGATCCAATATTTTCAACACTGGAAAATACAGCTTACGGATATTACCTACATTATGTAGCATATAATGATGTTGAAACCTTAATAAAATACAAAAAAGAAAGAAAAAAAGAGTTCGAGATAAAAAAAACAGAAGGAATAAAAGAGTTCGAGATAAAAAAAACAGAAGGAATAAATATCCCTTCATATATCATGCCCTTCTCCGGTAAAACCGATTCCTACTGGAAAGATCTCGAACCCCAAGGTAAAAAGTATCTCATTATCCGCATGGAGCCCGGCAACTTTGTTCGCAATGCCGGAAAGGCAAAAGAAGAGCTTTCCGCCGATGATGTCAACGGCAAGTTTCCCATTCTCGACGGCATCGACTACAAAAGCAACAATGCCGATCACGTCCTCTACTATATGGAGGTGTGATCATGGAACCTGTTGACAGACTGCTCTCTTATGTGGAAGCACTGCGGCCCATCATCTGCATTCACCATTTTGATTTCTCGACCGTGGATCAACTGATCACCGAAGCCGGAAAAGGCGTGACGATCCATGAGTACAACATGGCCGGTCAGCATGTCGATTTCAAAACCAAATGCAGAAAGAGCGAAAACGATCTCGATCTGAGCGGGTTTCTCTCTTATTTCGATGAAAACGAGCCCCAAAACACCTTCCTCGTGCTCAAGGATATCCATGAGCAACTCAACCGGTCGAATGTCATCGCCCACCTCAAATCCATTGCCCTTCGCACCATCTATACCGACGACTACTACGTCACCGTCTTCATTGTCTCCACCCGTCTGGAGATTCCCAGGGAGCTGGAGAAGCTGATCACCCTGTTTGACCTGCCCCTGCCCAAAAGTGACGAGATCAAAGCCCTTCTGGATACCTACTGCCGTGATCTTAAAATTGAGATTGATGACACGGATAAATATGAACTGACCGCCTCATTGAAAGGATTGACCCCCTTTGAAATCCGGCAAATCTTGAATCTGGCATATCAACAACGGGGAGCCTTGAACCGAGATGACAAAGACCTCATTTTACGAGAGAAAGAGCAGATCATCAAAAAAACCGGAACCCTTGAGATAATAAGCGTTCGGGAAGGGATGGAGAATATCGGAGGGCTTGAAAACCTCAAAGCCTACCTGGAAAGAAAAGCCAAGGTTTTCAGAAATCTGGGAAAAGCCCGGCAGTTTGGTGTTGATCCCCCAAAGGGAATCCTCATTGCAGGAATGCCCGGTTGCGGGAAAAGCCTCACCTCAAAGGTGGTGGCACAGCTTTTCAATGTCCCGTTGCTTCGCCTGGACGTGGGAAAATTGCTGGGCAAATATGTGGGAGAGAGTGAACAGAATCTGCGGTATGCCATATCCACGGCTGAGGCGGTAAGTCCCTGTGTGCTCTGGATCGACGAGCTGGAGAAGGCGTTTGCCGGTATCGGCAGTGAGGGCAGCGGCAGCGAAGTGACCACCCGGATGTTCGGGCATCTTCTGACATGGCTTCAGGAAAAGGAGAGTGCCGTCTATGTGGTGGCGACATCCAACGATATATCCAGACTCCCGCCGGAATTCATGCGAAAGGGGCGTTTTGACGAGCTCTTTTATGTCGATTTTCCCCAGCCGGAAGAGCGGCGAAAGATTTTTGAGATTCATCTGAAAAAACGGGACAAAAACAATCGCAATATCCGCAATGTGGATACCATTAAGCTGTTGAAAGCCACGGAAGGATACAGCGGTGGCGATATTGAAGCGGTGGTCAAGGAGGCCATGGAGGATGCCTTTATTGCGGGGGAAATTGAGCTCAATACCGACATATTGCTGAAAATTATCAAAAATACCCGTTCCATATCTGAGACGTTGCAGGAAAAAATTGAAACCATGAAAAAGTCCCTCAGCAAGTTTGATATGAAACCGGCTTCTGCCAAAAACGAATGAAATCATCGGCATCTTTCATATGCATCCCAAATTACTTTACACTTTTCAGGGTGAAAATCCTGAAAAATGGAGGTTTCATTTGAGAAAGTGTAAAGCGGGAAATGAAGCATGCCGGATTTTTGATATATTCTCCATATATATTAATAATATAGGCACCACCTGTTCCTGTAAATCCAGTGATAAATCCAATTTGTCCCTTGTACTTCACAGTGTCATGTCTTTTGAATCCTTTTAGGGTGAATACATTTTTCTTATTCCTTTTTTGAGTTTTGTTGGGATATTTCCTGCCTTTTCTCGGAATAGCTTCATGCAAACTTCTTTTTCGGGATTGCACATGCCGAGAATTAAATTGAAAATCTGTTGGTAACGCATGTTTATCAGCTATAATCACAGAATCATTTGCATGTGTCTTTTCTATTCCTGCCTGATTCCTGTAATGTCCGGTGACAAACCCGTAAGTTGTGCTTAAAGGAGCATTTTTATCCAATTCTTTTTGGAGATAATTCTTACCTTGTTGCACATGAGCAACTGAAGCTGCAAAAGACTTCTTAGCTCTTGGCAGAGTTGTTTTGCAGCATGATAATCTTTGTGGCATTGCTTACATAGAGTCATCAAATTTGACAATTTGTCAGTGCCTTTTTTAGATTTTGTTTTTTTATGATGACACTGTAGTTGTTTTTTAGATTCACAATATCTACATTTGAAATCATCTCTGACCAAGCAAGCCTGTTTGAAGTTCTTATGATATAAAAGCGGCCCTTGTTGATACTGCTCACCTGTAATATTTGGATTTTCCATAGCTTGAAAATCAAAATAAACATCTTCCAGGATGATTTCAGAAACAGGAAAAGGCAAATTTTGAATAGTTCTGATTATCATGTCTTTCTTTGCTTTAATAGAAGGTGGTATTCTAAAAATAGTTTGCTTGACATCAGCATATTTTTGATGATCACCTTCTACTTCCTCCAAGCATTTCTTACATATAATTTTTGAAGTTGGTGCATTGATAAGATCCAAATATTGTAACGTTCAGATCTCTGGATTGGATTTTGACATTTCCTTATATTTTTACCTATAATTTTGTTGTAACTTATTGAAATCATTATATGGCACGAATTTTGCTTCTGTCCAATTTTTATAATGTTTTACACAAT
>JAYEHB010000632.1:0-3318 GCA_034659375.1 Thermodesulfobacteriota bacterium | reverse complement strand
TTCTAAAAGTACAGGTCCTGAAAATTTCATTCCTGAGACAGAGGAAGCCAGGTGGATAAAAATCATGAAAATGATAGAAAAGTGTATGAGAAATACAGACGATTTTCGAAGCAGAAGCAATCCTCTTCCGTTTGTGTCTCTCTTTTTCCAGTCAAGATAAAGCTCATGGATCATTTTTATTTCAGACAAAAGTCTTACAGTAAGGTTGATGCTCAAAAGAAACACAAGGACGAATACAATGAAAAGCCATCCGAGAATCAAAGGCTTATCAGATCCCTGGATTGTTATCCAATCAATAAGCAGCGTTTTGTTTATAGCCTTAAAATTATGGACAGCACCACCTTTTATCCCCATAACTCCAAAGTAAAAAATCGATGAGATAAGCATGCAGAGCCACCAGAAAAAATAAAGGGAGCCAAGGCCGTTCCATGAACGTTTAAAAAGCGATGTGTTTGTATCAGTCATCAGATGAATACCCCCTTTGCAAATAGAATTATCTGTTTTCCGTAATCATGGTAGACTGTCCACCACATGATCCCTGAAAATCCAGTTACGCCCATTAAAGCCGCTGTTCTGTGAGACATTCCCGGAATCCATCTTACATGAATCATTCCTGCATAAAACATCCATACAGCAACAGAAATCAGATGCATTGGGCGCCAGTGCCAGTAGTCACCAAAATCCTTAATTGCCCATATTGAACCTGCAATCTGTGCAAAGGTAAAAAATACAAACCCCCAGAGAGCGGTTGAAGGAATTTTTGTTTGAAGTCTGCACTGATCAAGCCCGGAAGAATTTTTTCGCCTTAAAAGCAGGGTAAAACTCAAGCTGAAACAGTAGGTAAAGATAACAACGGCTACATCATAGAGATGAAACCAGAAAAAAGGTGCAGGAGCGAGAAATCCCTCACGTACGCCCATCTCTTTTGCCAGCGGAAGCGGAAGTCCCACCATGCACAAAATAAGTATCCCCAGAATGATGTTCCCAAGCAGCAGTCTCTCCTTAAGTTTTGGCAGTACAAAGATCATGATCATTGCCATACCCCATGTTCTTGGCAGGCAGTTCTGGGTTCTCGCATGCATTGGAATGTACCCGCAAAGAGCTATGTAAGAGACAACACTGATAGTATGGAACACAAAACCGGTAATAAGGATTATACGCACCGATCCGGCTATACCGTCCCCTCTCTTCAGGATCAGCATCAGAGCAGCCAAAGCATATAAACACATGCTGAAATAATATAAATTGCGTACTACCACTTCCATAGTCATTTTTCTCCTCTTTATTTTTTATTGGGACAAAACTCCACGCTTCATTGTGCCAGGCAGTTCTGCCATGGGGTTATATGCTTTAGCCAGTAAACATATAAAATTGTTTTCTCATTTTTTACTTAAAGAAAATTAGCTTGTTATAAGCCACGATCTATATCTTATTAAATTAACTTCGGCATGGCTAATTTCTTTAAGCATAGACTCATACCATGGCCTGTTTTATTAGGTCAACCTAAAAATTAAAAAAATATGTAAAATTTTAGCTCTTCTGAAAAAAAAATGGTTGTGGAAAGACTTGTGATGAGTTTAGCATCTCAGCTTACCGGCAGGTTTGATAGAAATAAACTGCTGGAAAATAATGGAGGTTGTTCAGTGTTTATATGAAAGTCCGTCCAAACGACTATAATCATTGGACTTTCATTTTTTGTTGTGGCCGATGAGAATGACCATGCTCCGGCCATGCCGGTTCTATTGAAAATAATATTCAGACTGATATCTGTTCCGGTATTTTTTTATCAAGTAAAAAAGTCGCTTCTGTGAGATTGGGAGTTATAATATTGGCCTGTCCTATGAAGGTTCGCATCTTTTTTATTGCTTTTTCTGGTACAACACCTGTTTTTCATTTCATTCTTGAGGACAATATCGATAGTGTTTTATTTTTATCTCAATATTTGCCTTGACAAACCAAAGCTTCTTACATAATGTTTGAAAAAGAATAATTATTTTTGGATATTTGTCCTTGCAATTTAATAATAATGCGATGGGTCGAATTGTAAGCCGAATATTTACTGTTGCTGATGCAAGGCTTGGGCATGTAGAGACTACTCATGTACTTCAAATGCCCGACTAGGCAAGGTGCAGTGCCCTGTGAACGCTTACGTTTTTTTTATTTTAAAAGGGAGGTAGTAATAATGAAAAAGATAGTTTGTTTGATTCTGGTTTTTTGGATGGTCTCTTTATCATCGGCATCAGCAAAGACTTTTGAAATTTTGACCGGTGAATGGGCACCCTATGTTTCAGAGGACATGGAGGATGGCGGGCCCACTGCGATTGTTGTTACAGAAGTGCTGAAAGCAGCCGGGCATAAGGCAGTTTTTAAATATGTACCCTGGAAAAGGACAGAGGTTTTGACCCAAAGGGGGCAAGCCGTGGCAGCATTTCCCTGGAGTGTAACAGATGAGTTTAAGGCAACTTGTTTTCTCTCCACTCCAATTGCCAGTCAAAAGATGGTTTTTTTCTATATAAAGGATAATCTTGGTGATTGGGATTATACTGGTTTAGATCAGCTAAAAAAAATGAAAGTGGGCGGTTCACCTGGGTACACCTATGTTGATATCTTTAAGAACGCAGGGGTAAAAGCTGATTATGCTTCTACTATAGAAAATTCATTTAAAAAGCTTGTCCATGGACGTTTAGATGTTGTACCGGAGAGTTTGCTGGTTGGATGGCAGACAATTAAATCCAAGCTTGCCTCTTCGACCTCCAAGATTGCCGTCTCAAAGACCCCTTTATTTGTAAAGCCTCTTTATTTTATGGTTTCAAAAAAGCATCCCGACGGAAAGGAACTGATAGATGCTTATGAAAAAGGTTTTAAAATTATAAAGGCAAATGGCGTTTATCAAAAGATACTTGACGAATACGGACTTTCTGAAGTCCGGCTTGCCTTTTAACTCGTATTCGGCGTTGCACCAAAGGGCACATATTTAAGGATTGAAAATGGGTATTTGGGAGTTTTTGAAATGAATGAAAAATCAACTCATGAAGCTTTGCACCAGAAAATTAATGAGCTGGAACAGGAAAATCACAGGCTGAGATATACTGAAAAAATTAACTATATGCTGTTTGAAATCTCAAGAGCTGTCAAATTAAACCTTAATCTTAAGGAGCTCTATGCTGCTATTCATAAGGCTCTTGACAGGCTGATTGATTTGCCTAATTTCTATATTGCCATTTATAATCAAGAAAACAATTCCATTAGATTCCCATATTTTGTTGACCAGGTTGATGATAAAGATGCTTATGTTGAAGAATTTATTGAAAACAAATC
>JAYEHB010000631.1:0-3324 GCA_034659375.1 Thermodesulfobacteriota bacterium | reverse complement strand
TTTTATTCTTGTAAAAAATCTATAAAATGATATAATTATAAAGTTGGTATAATAGTAAGAATTATTTTAATTAAACAAATTTAAAGGTAATCAGGTAATTCAATGAAATTTTTATGTGACAAAACAAATATCTCTGCAGTGCTTTCACAAATCCAGGGAATTACCGGTCGCAAAACCAATCTTGCCATAACATCTGATGTTCTTATAAAAGCTGAAGGATCTAAAATATTCATAACAGCAAATGATCTTGAAACTGTTTTTTCAGGCAAATATGAAGCTAAAATTGAATCAGATGGAATCATATCCATTAATTCACAAAAATTATATGAAATAGTAAGAGAGTATCCTGATACCCAGATACCTTTAAATGAAATAGAAAACAGATGGGTGGAAATAGGAGAAGGAAATATTCAATATCATATTGTATCATCTAAGTATGAAAATTTTCCTGAAACTCCTCTTATTGAAGATATTTCATTTATTGAGATAGCTTCTATATCTTTAAAAAAAATGGTTAATGTATCATCTCTTATAAGTTTTGGCAGAGAAGAGAAGAGAATATATGTTTTAGGTGCTCTTCTTGAAAAAATCAGTGATGAAGAAGGTGAAAGACTCAGAATGGTCTCAACTGACTCAAAGAGACTTAACTGCTTTGAAGCTGAATATAAAGGTGAATTTCAGCCTCCTGAAGAAAATATTATTATTCCTAAAAAAGGTCTTTCTGAAATTGGTAAATTTCTTGGAAAAGAAGAATATGTAAAAATAGGAATAAAGGATAATCATTTTATAGTTAAAAAAGATGATGAAACTATAATGATAAAACTTCTTGAAGGTGATTATCCTGATTACAGGCGGGTTATAAACACTGAAAAAATGACCTCTTTTGAGATAGATAAAAGTATGTTTCTTATGGTTATGAGAAGAATGTCCATTTTATCAAGTGATGATTATAAAAGTGTTATGCTCGATTTTAAAGAAAATGAACTTTCTGTAACAATCACAAACCCTGATCTTGGTGAATCAAGGGAAGATATAATGATAAATTATTCAGGAAATAAATTTGAAAGTGCATTTAATCCTAAATATTTTATTGATGCTTTAAATGCCATGGAAGAAGATACAGTTGTTGTATCAATAAAAGATAATAAAAATCCCTGTATCATAAAGGGCATTAATGATGACAAACTTATTTGCTCAATCATGGCAATGTCGGTTTAACTGCCATTACAAAAACTATTGTCACAGTCAACAATCCCTGAGCTAAAGACTCAGCCAAAATGAGCTAAGATGTGGTGCTGGCCGAATATTTACGTGAATTGGACAGAATTTTGTATAAAATGGGAATTTAATGGAAAATAATAAAAATATAAACGATTATGGTGCTGATAATATAAAAATACTTGAAGGTCTTGAAGCTGTAAGAAAAAGACCTTCAATGTATATAGGAAATGTAGGTATTGAAGGCCTTCATCACCTTGTTTATGAGGTTGTGGATAATAGTATTGACGAAGCCATGGCAGGATACTGTGACACTATAATCATTATTATTCATCCTGATTTAAGCGTAAGTGTGGAGGATAATGGCCGTGGTATTCCTGTGGGAATGCATGAAAAAGAGAATATCTCTGCTGCTGAAGTTGTCATGACCAAACTCCATGCCGGAGGTAAATTTGACAAGGATTCCTACAAAGTTTCAGGTGGTTTGCACGGTGTTGGTATCTCTGTTGTAAATGCTCTGTCTGACAATCTTAAAATGGAAGTTTATAAAGATGGACAGATCTATTATCAACAATATTCCAAAGGTGTAAAAAAGTGTGAGCTTACAGTAAAGGAGAGCACTGAAAAAAAAAGCGGTACAAAAATTATATTCAGACCTGATTTTGAAATAATGAATGAAAATGAGTTTGAATATGAGAAACTCTCCCGAAGAATGAGGGAACTGGCGTTTCTGAATAAAGGTTTGAGAATCATAATTGAAGATGAGAGATCAGCAGAAAAGGATAATTTCTGTTATGAGGGAGGTCTTGTCTCTTTTGTTGAATATCTCAACAGAAAAACAACACCTGTCCATGAGCCAATTCTTATTGAAGGTTCTAAAAATGATGTAACTGTTGATGTTGCCATTCAGTACAATGATACGTTTAAAGAAAAATTATATTCATTTGCCAACAACATAAATACACTAGAGGGTGGATTCCATGTTTCCGGATTTAAAGGAGCACTGACACGTACATTAAACACCTATGCTGCCGGCGGACATCTGCCTAAAAACAAGCAGAATGTAAAAATAAGTGGTGATGATGTAAGGGAAGGTCTTACTGCCATTATAAGTGTAAAAATAATGGAGCCTCAGTTTGAAGGGCAGACAAAGACAAAGCTTGGCAATAGTGAGGTCAAAGGTATTGTTGAATCCCTTGTAAACGAGCATTTAGCCTTTTTTCTTGAAGAAAATCCATCTGTTGCAAAAAAAATAATATTAAAAGCTGTGGATGCTGCCCGGGCAAGAGATGCTGCAAAAAGAGCCAGGGAGCTTGCCAGAAAAAAAGGAACACTTCTTGATTCAACTCTTCCAGGAAAACTTGCGGAATGTCAATATGCAGATCCCAAAGAGAGAGAGCTTTTTCTTGTGGAGGGAGATTCTGCCGGCGGAAGTGCCAAACAGGGACGCGACAGAAGATTTCAGGCGATTCTTCCCCTTAAAGGAAAAATTCTCAATGTTGAAAAAGCAAGATTTGATAAAATTCTCAGAAGTGAAGAGATAAAAAATGTTTTTACAGTTCTTGGATCAGGTGCCGGCCAGGAAGAATATGATATAGAAAAAATAAGATACCACAAAGTCGTCATCATGACAGATGCTGACGTAGATGGTTCTCATATCAGAACCCTTTTGCTTACATTTTTTTACAGGCAGATGCCTGATCTTATAAACAGGGGATATCTATATATTGCACAGCCTCCATTGTTTAGAATAGGCAAGGGAAAAAGCGAAATATATTTAAAGGATGAGGCGGAATACAGGAAGTATCTTGTAAAAAGAGTATCTGAACAGAAAGATGTCTATTTATCTCAAAACAATGAACCCATGGAGCAAGATCAGCTTTTTATTTTTTTAGAGGATATGGCACAATATTCCAATGCCTTTGAACGTCTTCAACTGAGAGAGTTTGATATGGATCTTTTAGCTCTGCTGATCAAAGAGGATGTGAGAAATAAATTGTTCCTTGAGGATAAAGAAAAAATGGAATCATTACAAAATATTCTTAAAGAAAAAGAATACAAAACAGGGGACATTGAGTTTGATGAAGACTTAAATATTTATGAGAT
>JAYEHB010000630.1:3147-13657 GCA_034659375.1 Thermodesulfobacteriota bacterium | reverse complement strand
TTAACTCTAAGTTGCTTACGTGCTTGTGTTTTTTGCAAGCTTTGGTAGATACACCCATGGGATGCAAATTCCATGCAGTTAACAATCGGTAACATGTGTTAGTGATTGTTAAGAAAAATGTATCGGAGTAGTTACTCATCTTATCCTGGCAATGTTTAGTGGGTGCTGACAAACCCGCACCTTTTTTAAAAGTTTAAAGATAGCATCCGGCATTCCCCGGGGCAGATCCACTGTGGTGGATTCATCGTTAATATTAATATGTCCGATGTGTTTAGCTTCCAGACCAGCCTCGTTTGTTATGGCACCGACGATATCACCAGGACGCACACCATGGATATGGCCGACATCAATGTTGAATCGCTCCATACCATTTTCAACAGCTGTTTTTCTCTGTTGTTTAAAATCCGTCTGTTTAGAATCTGTTTTTTTTAAACCGGCTTTTTGAGAATTTGGTTTTTGAAAGTCTGTTTTTCTAAAATCAGCTCTTTGGGAATCCGGTCTTCTGGTTTTCCCCTTTTTCTGTTTGCCAGACTTATCTTTGCCAAAGGAGTCCTTTTTTCCATCTTCTTCCACAGGACGTTGTTGTTTCTGCCTGGACAGCAGCAAAGGTTTATCCCCCTGAACCATCTGTGCCAGGGCTGCGGCAATATCAAGGGCCGGAACATCATGCTCCTGCCTGTACTGCTCCATAAGTTCCAGAAATTGCCCGAGTTCCTGGGATGCCAGAGTATCTGTTATGCTCTGCTTAAAATTGGCAATTCTTTTGTCATTGATTGTTTCAGTGGAAGGGAGTTTCATCATCTCCATTTTCTGTCTGGTTGCTTTTTCAATAACTCGGATCATCCATCTTTCCCGTGGTGAGACAAAGAGAATTGCATCTCCCTTACGACCGGCACGACCTGTTCTGCCGATGCGATGGATATAGGATTCAGCACCATTGGGAATATCATAATTTATGACATGGCTGATACGGTCAACATCAAGCCCCCTGGCTGCAACATCCGTGGCAACAAGGATGTCAATCTTTCCATTTTTCAATCGTTCAAGGGTTCGTTCCCTGGATTTCTGGGCAATATCACCATTTAAGGCTTCTGTGGCAAACCCCCGGGCTTCAAGTTTTTCAGCAAGCTCCACAGTTGCAGTCTTTGTCCGGACAAAAACCAGGATGCCATCAAAGGTTTCAGCCTCTAAAATCCTTGTAAGAGCATCAAGTTTATGGGCACCCTTGACCATCCAGAAACGCTGATGAATCGTATCGGCTGTGGTGGTACGAAGTTTTATTGTCAGCTCTTCAGGATCATTAAGATATTTTTTTGCAATTTTTTTAATGGCATGGGGCATGGTCGCGGAAAAAAGTGCAGTCTGACGTTGACCAGGTGTTTTCTCAAGAATCCATTCCACATCATCAATAAAACCCATGTGCAGCATCTCATCGGCCTCGTCCAGCACAATAGAGGAAATCTCATCAAGGTTCACTGTTCCTCGACGCATGTGATCCATTAATCGTCCAGGAGTTCCCACAATAACATGCACACCCCGCTTAAGCTGTTTAAGCTGGCCGCCATAAGCCTGACCACCATAAATTGGAAGCACCCTGAACCCGGTCATGCGGGCGGCATAACTTTTAAACGCCTCTGCCGCCTGAATGGCAAGCTCCCGTGTGGGAACAAGAACCAGCACCTGGGGTTTTTTCTTTCTAAGATTAATCCTGGACAACAGCGGTAACGCAAAGGCAGCAGTCTTACCTGTACCTGTCTGGGCCTGACCAATAACATCCTTACCGGCAAGCAGAGGGGGAATGGTTAATGCCTGAATGGAAGTTGGTGTTTCATATCCAACATCATTCAACCCCATTAGCACAGATTTGGCAAGTTCCATTTCGCCAAACCCGGTTTGCAGCGTACTTTCAGATAACATATTTTTTTACCTTAAATAAAAGATAGTGAAAAAAAACAACATATAAGTACCTGAACAAATATTTCTTTATATGAAAGTCCTGGCAAGCCAGGAATGTAACTTTCATCATTTGTTGTGTGCAGACTTAGACCACCAAGGCTGCCCATGGCAGTTATAGAGAAAATCATGAAACACCATGCAATATAACTGCCACGGACAGACCTGATTTTTTCACCTCGTTTTGCCCACAAAATCAAAGATTTTGACAAAGCATGGGTCAAAGACGCGAAGCCAAGTCGCTGTTGGTTGCAGAGACTTTCATATAAAAAAGCTTATGCTGAGAAAATACCGAGTCGAAGGCACAAAGCCAAAACTGATGATCAGGAACTTAAGCAAAATTAACGCTAAGGTTTACACAAAAAATGTAAAGTTCTTTTTGCGTGAGCCCTAAACATAATTACCATAATAATAATTTCCATTCTTATAACCTATTTATACATTTTTTGCAAGCAAGCAATTTTTTAATTCGACAATGCTGATTGCCGAATTAAACCGGAAAAAGATAAAATAAAAAAAGAAATGCAAAAAAAAATGAATTTATGATAATAGTCGTAGGGCTATAAGAATACGTCAGAGGCTTTTTATGTAAAACTCCGCATAACAGGCTGTAACCATGGTAGTTGACTCTGCGTCTTCGACCCATTCCTTGTTGTGGCAAGCTGTTTTTGCCGTGGGAGGTTTTATATAAAAATACAAAAATAGAGTCATTACAGACAGTTGAAAGAGGCTTTATCTACAAAAATAATTATTCATTAAATTGGCAAAAATTTTATCTGAACCAATTAGTTTTTAATTTTAATTAAGGAGATGTTTTAAATGTCAGATGTTTTAAATTCAATTATAGACAAAGATCCCAATGAAAAAGAATTCCACCAGGCAGTCCAGGAGGTCGTTGAGACAGTGATGCCTGTTCTGGATCGAAATCCTGAATACAGACAGAACAAAATCCTGGAGCGAATCGCAGAACCGGAACGTGTGATTATGTTCAGGGTGCCCTGGATGGATGATGCAGGAAACATACAGGTAAACCGTGGATTCAGAATAGAGATGAACAGTGCCATCGGGCCTTACAAGGGAGGTCTTCGTTTCCATCCGTCGGTAAACTTAAGTATCTTAAAATTTCTGGCCTTTGAGCAGGTGTTTAAAAACGCCTTGACAACCCTGCCAATGGGTGGTGGAAAAGGTGGTGCTGATTTTGATCCCAAGGGAAAATCTGATAACGAAGTGATGCGTTTCTGCCAGAGCTTCATGAGTGAGCTTTATCGCCACATCGGACCTAATACAGATGTTCCGGCAGGTGACATTGGTGTGGGTGGAAGGGAGATAGGTTATCTTTTTGGAATGTATAAAAAACTGACCAATGAGTTCACCGGTATCCTGACCGGCAAGGGCCTTGCCTGGGGAGGAAGCCTTATCCGTCCGGAAGCAACCGGCTATGGTTGTGTATATCTTGCAGCTGAAATGCTGGCCACAAAAGGTGAGAGCTTTGAGGAAAAAACCTCTCTTGTATCAGGTTCAGGAAACGTGGCACAGTACACAGTTGAAAAACTCCTGGATCTTGGAGGCAAGGTTGTTACACTATCTGATTCTTCAGGTTATATTTATGATGAAAAAGGCATTGACAGGGAAAAACTTGCCTTTGTAATGAATCTGAAAAATGTCAAACGTGGTAGAATCAAAGAGTATGCAGACCAATATACTGAAGCTGTTTACACAGAGCTTGATGCTTCCATGGACCACAACCCTTTATGGGATATCAAGGCTGACTGTGCTTTCCCAAGTGCCACCCAGAATGAGATAAATGAAAAAGATGCATCCAACCTCATAAAAAATGGTGTTAACTTAGTGGCAGAAGGTGCCAACATGCCGTCAATACCCGGTGCAGTTGACATCTTTCTGGATAACAAAATTCTCTTTGCACCTGGAAAAGCTGCCAATGCCGGTGGTGTTGCTGTCTCAGGTCTTGAAATGTCCCAAAACAGCATGCGTTTAAACTGGCCCAAGGAAGAGGTGGATAACCGCTTAAAACAGATCATGAAGAGTATTCATCAATCATGTGTGGACGCTTCTGCTGAATATGACCAGGAGGGCAATTATGTGGCAGGTGCAAACATAGCAGGTTTTGTAAAAGTTGTGAATGCCATGCTTGACCACGGACTGGTATAATTTTTCAAAATTCAGGAAGATAAACCATTTTCCTGTCTGTTTCATATAACTGCCATGGGCAGCCTTGGTGGTCTAAGTCTGCACACAACAAAGGATGAAAGTTACACTCCTGGTTTGCCAGGACTTTCATATAAACTGCCATGGGCAGCCTTGGTGGTCTAAGTCTGCACACAACAAATGATGAAAGTTACACTCCTGGTTTGCCAGGACTTTCATATAAACCGGCATACCCTAAAGGGTAGAAACTGGCCGGAGCATGGTCATTGCATCGGCCACAATACCCTAAAGGGCAGAAACCAAAAATAAAACCCTTGTTCCACCCCTCGTTCCCAGGCTCCAGCCTGGAAACGAGGGCTAAACCGAAGAAGTGATTAAATTGATCATCTCTTCTCCAGGACCAAACTGATTGACGTTTAGCCTGGGACAATTTTTTAACAGATAATCACCCGTTACAGGAAACACTTGAAACGGAAACAGGGATGGGGAATCCAGCAATCCCTTCAGGGCAAATGAAGAGCCAGGGGAAGCCAGCAACAAGCTTTCTATCAATAAACGTGTTTGATTCTGCTCAGTTGTAATTTTTTGATATTGTGTGTAACTTCCTTTAACAGAAGCATTTTTCAGGACACCCCAGGCAACAAAAGACCGAATAACATACCTTGCATAGCGGCTTATGGTTTCTCGATCACCATATTGTTCTTTGAGTCGCTGAACAATCTGTTTTTTTGTAACCTGATCCTGGAGGTTCAATAATCGTCCAGTCTGTTTTGCCACCCCGGCCCAAAAAGGGTATGCAGCACTAATCATAGCCCAATGCAATGGTATTCTTTCTTTAACATTAATTTTTTTTACATGAATCAACAGCTCATCCCTGAACTGTTTAATTTCTCTGTCTGGATTGCACCAGATCTGCATCAAAATACCAATGGCCATTATATAAGTTTTCTTTCCTCTTTCTCCAATACCGCCACTCTGTTTTTTATCAGCAAGATAAATATTTAACTCTTCTCTGATTTCTTTTGAAGAGATGCCAGCCAGCATCATGTCCAAAGTCTTGTCCATCCATTCCAGGCGGATCACATGTTTTATACCTATTTTCTTATGTCTGTTGTTCATTTCACATCTCTTTTTTCAAATTTGATCAGCGGAACTATCACCTCTTCAATAGATATGCCGCCATGGGTTACAATTGTTTTGCCCTTATTCACAAAGGCGTCAGTTCCATTGGCAATCAATGGATAGTATTCAGAAGGCAGGCCAACCGGATACCAATTTGTCGTCCCCGGAAAATTTTGAGCAACCTTACCCCTTAACTCGGTAGTTGGATAAACCCTTACCCGTTCACCGCGGGTTTCTGCAATAACACCTTCTGAAGGAAATCCCATTCCTTTGCATTCTATATTGCCATGATCTGATGTCAGCCACACCTGAAAATTATGTTTCAGGAGATATTCAATCAGAGAGGATAAAAAACCTTTTTTGCACCATTGTTTGACCTGGTTATGCATTCCTGCTGTTCCAAGCTGCATGCCATGCATGATCTTATCCACCGTATCAATGACAAGACCAACAGCTTTTGTCTGTTCCGGATTCAGAACAGAATCTATTGATTTTACGGCATCACCGTTCCCCAGGCTTCTTTTATATCCCACATCAAGCCGTGACAGCCCAAAACCTTCCCAGAACTGCTGCCACAATTTTTTCTCATTATTTGTCGTATGGATTGATTTTGGAAAATACAATGGTGGTTTGCCGGAAAAAAGTGCCTGCCTTGAAACTGAAGTGATTGTGGGAATCCAGGCAAACAGAGCGGATTCACGCATGATTAAATTAGAAGATTGCTCCTGTAGAATTTGACGGATGCAGATCCATTGATCTAAAGCAAGCCCGTCAACCAGGATAAGGGCAACTCGATTCTCTTTTGATGCTTCAATGATTCTTGCCATATGCTTAGGAACATGGTGCAGCATCACAGGATTGGCAGGCGGAAGATTTATAAGAGTTGCAAAATGTCTGCTTAACCATTGGGTAAAGATCTGGTTTAATTTATTTGTCATCTTTAAAAAACGACTTTCCACTTTGATCCCGGGAGCAGCAATAACAAGGGCTTCAAGTTCAGCTTTTTTCAGTGCAAGAGATATCCAGTCAGCATAACGGCTGTTTTCTGCGGGCTGTTCCTTTTCAATTAGATCAAACAAACGGGAAATACGCACGGCCTTGTCATCTTTTTCATGGCATGCAATTCCGCTCCTGATCCAGGATGTTTTATCCAGAATGATATCATCATTTTGAACCGGCTTTAGTTTTTTTTCAACAAAAAGATTGTCAATATAAACAAGGATATCCTGGTGGTCAAAAGGCAAGAGTTCAGGCCCTTTAAATTTGAGGCCATACTTGCTGAAATCTTCATCTACCTGATCAGGTTCTCCTTTCAACATGTTCAGAAAAATCGGCCATCGTTCCTGCAAAAAAGTGAAAAAGGCTTCAGCGTCACCCACAATTTCTTTTAAAGGCCAGTCCTGAAAGATTTTATAATGTTGAATCACCTGGACCAGGCGCTTTGCAAGGATCAAAGGAAAATCCATATTGCTGTAGTGCAGGCGCAGCAGCATTTGCAGCAGGTCTATTTCTGTGCTGATGAGTTCTGCTGCGATTTTAAACACATGACGCAGGATAAAGTCCTTTGTGGCATTGTCCCCCATCCGATCAGACATGGTTTTTCTCTGGGCAAAAAACAGATCATCCAGAAGACTTCGATCCAACTGCTCTACAACCGGGTAGCTCATATTCGGGAAAAGTTGTCCAAGATTAAAAAAAAGTTTTCTCCCGGTTTTCAGCAAATCATAGGGGAGTTTCTCAATCTCAGAATGTCCAAGCCGAAGGATAACCACAAGATCAGTATGATCACCTCTATCCCAGATGCTTCTGTACTTTGATTCATAGGAATACCTGAATTCAACTGCATCATTGAACTCCAGGAGATCAAACCCTCTGTTTTGCAGTTCAATGGCAAGCTTTTCTTCGGTTAAAAGCACATCAGGATCAGCCACAAGGGTTAAGTTGCTGACATTGGGGATGAACTCGGCAAGAATACTGTCTCTCCAACTATTCATGGGTTTCTCCCTGTTCAATTTTCAACAATAAAAGAGGTCGTATTTCAGGAATAATCCGTGCAGCAACTTCCAAATCCTTTTGCCAGGCTTTTTTATCCTCTAAAAGTTTATTCAACCGATACTGCCTGACCTCTGGAAGACCAACCAGCTCAATTGCTTTTTTGCGGGAGTCAAAAAAATAATCCCCTCTTTCTTTTTCTTTTGCAAGGGCTTCAAGGTGAACCTGCTGCAATGTATTGAATATCTCTTTGCCGGCATCTTCAGCAACTATCTGGAGCCATTCAAAAACTTCAATGGATTCTTCAAGAGATAATATTCCATAGAAATCAGGCTCTATATCCGTTATTGTATTCCAAATATGCCGGGCTGTCGGTAGATACACCTTTCCATCTTTTGTTGAAAAAACACTTAAAAATTTCCGGCGCATGGTTGGAGTTCTCAACTGTGAAGTTTGTGTCCGAATTTGGGAGGAGATTCGTATTTCAAACAGTCCCCAATAACCGTCAAGATCCTTTGGCAGATTGGAGATATCCACCCAGGGTATGGGCTGGGATTTTCCTATCTGGGGAATCTGCAGCACAAGGCTTTTAATTTTTGGATTTTCAAGGTTCAACAAATTTGTTCCTGCATACTGCAAAGCATCTTTTGAATTGAATACCACTTTTTTATTCACGGTGCTATCAGGCCAGTGCAACTCCCACCAAAATTGTTTTTTAATCGATTTTCCCCCTTGGACTGTTAAATATGACGTGATCATTCTTTCGATCCAATAGGGAAGGGGATGGGTTCTTAACCGCTGTGCCGCATTAATATCAAGTTCCTCTGAGATACCATATACGGCAGACTCCTCCCGGATCACTTCCATCTCTTCTTTAATCCTTACCATTGTATGATCAATGGACTGCTCAATGTCATCTGGATTCATGATTGCCGATGTAAAAATATTTTCAAAGATTTCACCTGCCTGGGCAGAATCAAGCACATCCCCTGTTTTATCATTTCCGAATTCTTTAAAAATAATGGCCAGTTTTTCTTCCAGCACTTCGTGGACCCTGAATTCCACAGAATCCTGAAAAACAAAATTAATGGCCCGAACCGTCTTTGGCTGACCAATACGGTCCACCCGCCCGATACGCTGTTCCAGCCGCATGGGATTCCAGGGAATATCATAGTTGATGACCACATGGCAAAACTGAAGATTCAGTCCCTCTCCCCCGGCATCAGTTGAAACCAGAATCCGGGTGCTTTTTTTGAAATCATCCTGGGCCTGTTTTCTTGCGTCCATGTCCATGGAACCATTGAGTAGAACAACCGATATGCCCCGATCCTCTAAAAACTCCTTGAGCATCTGCTGGGTGGGAATGAATTCCGTAAATATTAATATTTTCAGATCTGACTGGTTTTCTTCTAACTGAAGTTGATAGATCCAGTCCATCAGACATTCAGCTTTTGCATCTGGTCCGGCCTGTTCAGACTCCCGGGCAGTATTCAACAAGACTTCCACCTGGGCAGCTTCATTTTTTAATGCTGCAATACGGTTTCCCATTAACTTATCTAAAAGTTCCTGGGCATCCATATCATAAACTGCACCTGCATTAACATCTGATAATTCAGAATAAATAGAATTTTGACTGTTAAAATTTTCTTTGATCACATATTGTTTGTTTTGTAATATTTCCAGCCGTTTTTCCAAAGTGGCCCGTATAGCCCGGGTACTTGACACCACCAGACGCTGCATGAGAATCATTAAAAAACCAATATGCCGATTCTTATCAAGTATGGCCTGATTATACCCTTCCCGGACATAATCTGTTACAGCCTCGTACAAACGTTCCTGAAAATGATGGCGCTCTTCCCAACAAACCTTTGACATCCAGGTCTGTCTGGGCTTAAACAATGGTTTTCCATTGGCATCAATCGCTTTTTGTTTTTCCGTTCGAATCACAAAAAGGGAGACCCGTTCCCGTGTAACACTCTCCATATCCGGAAAAGCTGTTTCATCCAGGAGACTGATCAATCTGTGAAACGCATCTGTCTTGCCCTGGTGCGGGGTAGCAGAGAGCAACAGCAAATGGGGTGCAGCCTTGGAAAGACCTTTCCCAAGCTTATACCGGGCTACCTGATCTGTGCTGCCGCCCAGGCGATGGGACTCATCAACGATAATCAAGTCCCAACCTGCTATCATCAGCTCTTCAAACCGAGTCTGGTTATAAGTATCAATTTTTTCCTTTGACCATCCTTGTCTTTTGTCCATGGGTTTTACAGAATCAAGAGATACAATCACCTGGTCAAACAGGGTCCAGGGGGTGGCAGTAATCCTGTGAAGGATTTTTAAATCTTCACCCAGGATCATTTGAAATTTTTCATTAAAATGGATTTGCATCTCACTGACCCACTGGGTTGCAATACCCTTGGGTGCCACCACAAGGGTACGCCGGACCAACCCCCTCAGCTTGAGTTCCCGTAAAATCAAACCCGCTTCTATGGTCTTTCCTAAACCCACCTCATCCGCCAGAAGATACCGAACCCGGTCATTTGAGACTGCCTTGGACAAGGCATGTATCTGGTGGGGTAAAGGAATGACTTTTGAATCCATGGGTGCTAAAAGAATATGTGCTTCTTTATTGGAAGAATTCTCTAAAGCATCAGCCACCTTGGCAGCAGCAGCGATATAAGAGATTCTGGCTTTTTCAGTCTCAGGATTTAAATCTGTAGAAACTGGTTCTAAACTGTCCCTGGGAACTTTAACTATAGTATCGTTTGAAAGCAGCCATATCCGACAGACTGTTTTTCCCCAGAGAGATTGTTCTTCCAATACTTTACAATTGGAATTATGAATGGTGCTGTATTGCCAATGCTCAATCAAAGGAATATCCTTTTTGAAGCACGAAAAAATACAAAAATAGGCTTGGTCACTAATTTGTGATTAAGTAAATATTGTATGTATTCAAACTTAGTCATTTTTTCACCTTTTGTGACTGCACAAGTCTCTTCCCCTTTTGAGTTGTTTTATATTTTTGATTTTTGCTTCTTGGACTTTCTGGAATAGTCCGTTCAAGATAGCCTTTGGATAAAAGATTGGATAAAGCTGTTCTGTAATTTCCTGTTATAGACTTATAACCAAGTAATTTTAATAATTCAGGTGTACTATGGGAATATTCACAATGATTAAGAATTTGAAATTCAGTTTTGGTTAAATCATCATGTACCTCATCATATACCTCATCATGTACCTCATCATGTACCTCATCTCCCGGTTCAAGCAGATCTTTTAC
>JAYEHB010000630.1:0-3047 GCA_034659375.1 Thermodesulfobacteriota bacterium | reverse complement strand
TATGGGAATATTCACAATGATTAAGAATTTGAAATTCAGTTTTGGTTAAATCATCATGTACCTCATCATATACCTCATCATGTACCTCATCATGTACCTCATCTCCCGGTTCAAGCAGATCTTTTACGTGTGCAGATGCATCTCCGGGATTCCAGAAACGTGTTGAATCATTAAAATGAGTGATGGCAGGTTTACGGCTGTGATCTGCATAATCCTGGTGAATCAGCATATTTATGATGGCTTCACGAAAAGCAATATAATCCTGTGGTGTATCCATTCATGCACCTTAAGAAGTTTTAATAGTTCTTTATCATCCATAATTATCCACCAAGTTTCTGATACCGTCACGGAATACCTGAAAACTTTTTGAACGATTAACATCCACATTTAAGTGCGGTGCAATATTTTCAGCCCATTTACATTTAGCCTGTCCTGTATATGGCCATCCCAAGTTTTTGAGCTTTTCCGATCCTCCGGGATAAACAGCATCTGCGAGCGTTTCCCAGGTTCCACAAATGCAGTCTTGCGTATAATCATTCAAAACCTGCACTTTTGCACGAGGATAGGCAGACGTTATTGCGTTACGGTCTCCTAACAACCAGGCTTCACCTTCCTCTATAGCAATTCTGAATAGTGTCGTTGGTTGTGGGTTACAGTCATTCAAAATATCGAGCATTTCTTGTTTGAACGTCAGACAGTCCTTATTATCCAGATCTACAATCACAACAACCGCAGCAGAAAAATTTTTAAGGCTTTTTCCATATCCTTTTAGCAATTTTGGCAATCGATCCAGAAGAATCCGCTTCTGCGGATCAATCGTTCCTCGTAAATTTCTTGGAATGCGGCCAATGCCTTTGTAGGAAATTATTCTATAGGTATGCTCCTGTCCGTTGAGACCAAGAATATTTTCTAAAATAGATTCCAATGCAATTTTGCCTGATTTGTCTTCAACAAGTATTTCAAAGTGCATTGGCTCACCTCGCATCCAGGTAGTCACTGTACCAGAGACTGCCAAGAGGTAATCCCTCATCCACCATTGCCTTAACTATTGCATCATCGCTGGCCCTGCGAATGCTCGAAAAACCATCTGGATTTTTTTCAAGAATCCATGTTTCATCTGGTGCAAGTGCATCTACAAAATAGGGTTGATGAGTTGTGATAAAGAGTTGTGGTGCATTTTTTTTACCAGTTGCATGTATACGAAATTCACTCACGAGTGTTTCAAGGAGTTTGTGGTAAAGGCCGTTTTCAGGCTCTTCAATACAAACAAATGGTGGTGGCTTCGGGTCTTCTAATAAAAGTAAATATGCAAAGATTTTCAACGTACCATCAGACATTTGTTGAGCGTAAAATGGATCATCAAATCCTTTATCATTAAAACGGATAAGAAGACGTTTGTCCGGGCTTTCCTCTGTTTCAATCTTATCAATGCCAGGAATTTTTTTTGAAATACGATTCAGGATATTTTTAAAACGTTTCGGATATTCACGTTCCATGAATTGAACAACATTGCCAAGGTTGTCTCCGTGAATATTCAAATGCCTCTGTGGGCCGGCCAAGGGCAGACTACGTGCGGCATCTGGTGTAAAGTAACTCAGATACCATCCTTCAATGAATTGTCTAAAGGCCGATATCCGGGGATGTTGTTTCAGAGCGCCAAGAGTAGCAATACCAAGCTTGCGTTTATCCTGCAGTTCAATAATTTCTGTTTCACGGCTTTCTTCTTTTTGTGATGTTGCTTCAATTTCCTTCATCAATTTAAACAAGTCAAAATCCATTTTACCTTCATCAATCTGTTGACCTTGTTCTTGTCCTTTCCATACAACTCCTTTACCTTTATTCAATAAAAGAAATGAAAAAGGCCAGCCATGTTTTTGTCCTTTACGCCGCTGGCGAAGACGTTCCAGTATTACGTAGGGCCGCCCTGTTTTATCGGCATCAATTGTCAGCTCATAAGTTATCGGCCGGGCTTTCCCGTCTTGTTTGTAATATATCTGGAATTCAATTGGAGCATTACTGCCCTGGGAACGAATACGGTCAAATCCTCCCCTCCCTTTGGTATCACAAGCTTCTTCAACACCCAACTTTAGACAATCTGCAAGAAAACCAAATGCATCAAACAGGGAACTCTTACCAACACCGTTCTTACCGATAACAGCGGTCATAGGTGTCAGAGGTTGAGCTTGCTGCATATTCCATAATTTTCCAAGTGTCACATCTTTTAACACACGGTAATTTTTAATCCTGAAACCTTCTATTTTTGCCATGATTATCTGTCTCCTGTTCTTGTTACAGCCTGATCATACCACATCAAAAGTTTTGGATCTTCTTCCAGGATTTTATTTGGAATCTTTTCAGCTACACTTTTTATTGTGTCATACTCTTTTTTCTGCCATGCTTTTTTAAATCCAGCCCTTACTGCTTCAAGCCTGAAAATCTTTAGTTTTTTTGTTGCCTGTCTGTATTGTTCAAACTCTTTCATCAGAGATTTTTCACGCAGTTTTTCAAGATCTCCTGCCTTGTTTGGATCTGGCACATACCAGCGGTCTTGTGCCTTGGTCATTAAAGTTTCATCATCTTTTGTGCGGTTGCGCATATCCGGCCAGTTAGTGGAAAGATAGCTGTGGATCTGTTCCGGAACTCTATTTTGTCCATCATAACACAGAAAATTTTGATCAAGCAGGGTTGACAGCTCCAGAGGCTTTTCGTTCTTGCTCCAACCGCCAATCTCTTTCATAAATTGTGGGTTGAGATCCTGGAATTTCAGGGGCTTATCCCTGAGGATATTTCTAAGCCATTCAATTGCAGAAGCTTCATCAGATACAAACATTACCTGTTGAATTGGTCTGCCGCCGCCTATCATTTTTTTGCGGTCATATTCAGCCACCTGTTCAGGTAAAAAATACATGCCGTCACGCTCTGAAAAACGTTGAGCCAAACCAAGTTGGAACTCCTGGCTGGAGATCGGTACATTAAAGCCTTTACGAACGTAGAAAGCAACAACCTGGTCAAATAGAATGCGGGGATCACGTTCTGGAACCATTACA
>JAYEHB010000629.1:0-3330 GCA_034659375.1 Thermodesulfobacteriota bacterium | reverse complement strand
TTGTCATTATCTTGACTTTTTGGTTAATTATCTTCACTGTTTGATAACGACACAAATAACAAAAGCCTGACCCCGATATGGTTTTGAGACTTTAACCGGTAAAATTAAGGTCAGAAAGTTGAGTTATTAATATTAATCGATTTATAAAGGAGATGTGTTATGCGTCAAATTGTTTGCATCGTACTGCTTTTTATCTGGTTCACTGTTTCTGCCTATGCTGGGAATCATTCGGAATTGATAAAAAAATCTTTTTCAAATGCCAGGGATGTGACCGAGAGATGTCTGGAATGTCATGAAGAAGCGGGTAGTGATTTCATGAAAACCTCCCACTGGCTCTGGACAGGAGATTCCTCTTTTCTTAAAAATCATGACAATAAATCAGCTGTCGGCAAAAAAAATCTCATAAATAACTACTGAGTGAGCATTGAATCCAATTGGTGCAGTTGCACCAAATGCCATGCAGGTTATGGGTGGGAAGACAGCTCTTTTGATTTTACAGACAGATTAAATATTGATTGCCTGGTATGTCATGATACAACTGGGAAATATTCCAAGAATAAATGCGGGTATCCAAATAAAGATATTGATTTTACAGAAATAGCCAAAAATGTGGGTAATCCGGGAAGATCCAATTGTGGAGCATGTCACTGGTACGGCGGCGGGGGTGACAATATCAAACATGGAAATTTGAACAGTGAACTGGCAAATCCATCCCCATCCTTTGATGTACACATGGGAGGCAATGATTTTACATGTCAAGAGTGCCACGTTACAGATAAACACATAATTGCAGGCAAGAGTCTTGCCCTGGCAGTGGGCAATGGAGAAGTGTCATGCATTGATTGTCACGATGAAAAACCCCATGACAATTCTGCTCCTCTTTTAAAAAAGTTAAATGAGCACTGTAGTTCAATATCATGTCAAACCTGCCATATTGCTAAATTTGCCAGGAAAAAGTTTACTTTAACATACAGGGACTGGTCCAAAGGCGATGGTAAAACGAAAATTCTGAAACAGACCGAAAATAGAATAGAGATGTACCATAAATCAGGTCTGCTGATAAAAGAGAAAAACTTAACTCCTCAATATGCCTGGTATAATGGAAAACAGACTCGGTATCTTAAAGGCGATCCTGGAAATCTTGGGGGTGTTACAGTATTTAATCCCCCTGAGGGCAGCATTACAGATCCATCTGCAAAAATAACGCCTTTTAAATTTATGAAAAGCATGCAGCCGGCAGATGCTGAAAATGGACAGATTATTGTTCCCAATTTAATTGGTAAAGATGGTTTTTATGCCACCAGAGACTGGAAGCAGACGGCTGAATTAGGTATGAAAGCTGCTGGATTAAAGTTCAGCGGTAAGGTTGCTTTTGCTGAAACATTGCTGTACAGACGAATCAATCACGGGGTGACTCCAAAAGAAGATGCCCTGTCCTGCCTTGACTGTCACTCTCCTTCCGGAGTGATGGATTTTAAGGCCCTTGGTTATAAAGGTGATCCTGCTGAAACCGGGGCACGTTTTGATGAATAGACAGAAGACAGGCACTGTCTATATGCCTGGGGTTCACTAAAAAATAATTTTAATTAATTTTTGAGTGAACCCTTAACAAGGTAGCAATTTATTTTTATTTGAAATGGAGGTATTATGAAAAAGGGCGAAAAACTTATTATTGTGGGATGCAGCGGTGCTGGCGGACCTGCTGCAATGATGGCTAAAAAATTGATGCCTGAAGTTGATGTGACTGTTATTCGTAAAGAAAAGTTTTTCATTGTCAGGTGAGCGCTTCCCCATGTTGTGGCAGGTCTTGCCGCTGCGGAATCAATTGTGGTCCCTGATAAAATGCTTGCAGGTGCGGGTATTGATGTCTCTGTTGGTGAAGTTACCGAGATTGACCCTGGAAAAAAGAGTGTTGTTGTATCAGATGGAAGGACTTTAGATTATGATAAACTGATCCTTGCCACTGGCTCAAGCTCATTTGTTCCTCCCTTTGAGGGAAAAGATCTTAATGGTGTTGTGACATTGCGCGGTCTTTCTGATGCGGAAAAAATACGATCTTTTATTGCTGATAAGGCTCCAAAAAAAATGGTGTTCATTGGTGCCGGTTTTATTACCATGGAGATAGCTTCTCTTCTTACAGCTGAAAATCCAGGTAAATTTGATATAACCGTTGTGGAATTTCTCAATCGTCCTCTTCCATTGATGCTTGATAAAGATATGGCTGATCCTGTTACAGAGTATCTCCAGGAAAAAGGCGTTAAGATTCTTACAGAAAAAAAAGTTGAAAAAATTCTGGGAGCTGACGGAAACGTTACAGGTGTGGAGCTTGCCTCGGGGGAGAAACTTGATGCTGATATGGTCTTTGTCAATGTGGGTGTGCGGCCGAATATAGAGCTTGCTGAAAAAATGGGGCTTAAAATAGAAAAACTTGGTATCAGTGTTAATGAATTCCAGGAGACCTCTGACCCTGATATTATGGCAGTTGGGGATTGTGTTCAAAAGACCAATTTTATTACAAAAAAACCTGATGGCGGACGTCTGAGAGGTCCTGCTGTCACCCAGGGTCGTCTTGCTGCTAAACGTCTTGCAGGTTACGACATAAAATTTCCAGGTGTGGTTAATGCAGGCGGATGCAAGATGTTTGATATTGTTGTCACTGCTACAGGTTTTACTGAGGAAATAGCTGAACAAGAGGGGTTTGAGACAGTTTGTGCAGTGGTTGACTCCCGAAGTAAACACGGTATGATTCCCGGCATGAAGCCATGGAAGATCAAACTTGTCTTTGACAAAAAGAGTCAAAAGCTTATAGGCGGTCAGATTGTGAGCCACGCAATGGCACCTGCCAGGGAAATTGATGCTGTAACTGCCTTTATCATGGGAGGAGCAACAATACCCGAACTTACAACATTTACATCTGCATGCAATCCTGATATCTCTTCAGAACCAAGTGCAGAGCCCATTACCATTGCAGCTGAACAGGCTCTTCAAAAATTGAAAATTGAAAATTGATAATTGATAATTGATAATTTAGGCATCCTTCATAGGTACTTTACACTTTCTGGAGCTACTCCCTATTAACAGGGGGTTTTCCCAAAAGAGTGTAAAGTTCTTTTGAGGTGATATGAAGGATGCCATAATTCATAATTCATAATTCATAATTGAAAATTGAAAATTGAAAATTGAAAATTCATAATTGATAATTGATAATTGATAATTCATAATTGATAATTCATAATTCATAATTCATAATTCATAATTGATAATTCATAATTGATAATTCATAATTGATAATTCATAATTGATAATTCATAATTTTCAATTTTCAATTTT
>JAYEHB010000628.1:0-13657 GCA_034659375.1 Thermodesulfobacteriota bacterium | reverse complement strand
TCCTTCCCTATCATAAAGCCGGAGAAGCCAAGTATCAAAAATTTGGAATAAAAAATCATATGCCAGCAACACAACCCCCTTTACAGGAGAGAGTGGAAAGTGTAATAAAAAAATTTAAACAAAAAGGGTTCAAACATACCGCACTATAACTCTCTCGGTTCGGTTAAAAGTTGAATCCCTGAAAGTATTTCCTTGATCCTGCCTTTTGAGACTTTGCCAATTTTTTCTGTCAGATCGCTTTTGTTTACAGTATAAATTTGAGTTATATTTACAACGCTTTTTTTGGGAAGATTTGCCTCTCCTTTTTTTAAACTCACATTCCCGGGAGACAAAGCCCGTTTCAGGTTGGAAGTCAAGGAGCATACGACAACAGTACTTATTCGACTGGCGTTAAAGAGATTATTTTGGATCACAATATGAGGATGTCTATATCCCGGCTCCGAGTTGCTGGGTTCTCCGAGATCTACCCAGTAAATTTCACCTTGCCCAATCACCATGTTTCTCTCTCAAGATTCTCTGCCTGCTTTTTTTGCATGGATTTTTGAACTTTGAGTTCACTGGATTCTGGATAGTCGATAAATGCCTTGTTTATTTGGGATAATAAATCATGGTTTTCATTTTTTTTAATAAAATCCTGAACGGCCATTACAAATAATTTACTCCTTGAAACATGTAGCTCCTCTGCCAGTTTATTGACTTGCTCAAACAATTCTTCTTGCATCGATATTGCCGTTTTTACTGTACTTGCCATAGAGACCTCCTTATCGATAAAGGCATATTATATACTTATTATGGTATTATGTTATACCAATGTCAATAATAATATTTATAGCAGGGTACTCGTGGATTTCTTATCGTCTGGGTAGAAGCATCGGTTACCCAATGCCTTTCCCACAGACCCGTAGGTGCAGAATTCCCGCATACGGTTCCTTATGATAAAATCATAATATTGTAACATCTCATAAAAAATACGGTTTGCCAAGGTGTGGTTTATTGATCGCTTATGTCGGTTTGGCAAAAAAGGAATAAATCAAATATTGAAATAAATCTCTTGGTGTTGGGTTGGGTGCATGGTCTTTTCTTGAGTTTTTCACTTGCCAATGATATCTTTCATTAAAATGAAATCTTTAAATTTGAAAGGTAAAGAAGAAGCCCTGGAATAGGGTGATTTTCGTTGTGACAGGTTATTATTAAAAAAACCAGGAAAGTAGCTAATATGAATAAACGTGTGGAAAATTTAAGAAAAAGCAGTCTTGAAACAGAGGTAACACTCTCCCATGAAAGGGCTTCCCTTGTAACAGAATTTTACAGATCTGGCATTTCCATGAAAGAATCTATGCCTGTCAGCCGGGCTTTGTGCCTGAAGTATATCCTTGAAAACAAAAAAATATCCATAAAGGAAAACGAATTGATTGTTGGGGAAAGAGGACCCGCACCAAAGGCTGTTCCAACATATCCTGAAATATGCCTCCACACTGTCAACGATCTTGAAATCCTTGATTCCAGAAAAAAAATTCCCTACAAAGTCTTAAGTAAAACAAAAGAGATTTACAAAAAAGATATTATACCGTTCTGGCAGAACAAAAGCATAAGGGAAAAGATATTCGCTTCAATTGATAAAGAGTGGATTAATGCTTTTGAGGCAGGAATCTTCACAGAATTTCAGGAGCAGCGTTCTCCAGGACATACAGCCTGTGGAAACATGATCTATAAAAAAGGTTTTAAAGATCTTAAAGATGAGATAAAAGATTCCATGGAAAATCTTGATTTTTTCAGTGATTCCAATGCTTTTTCTAAAAAAGAAGAGTTAAAAGCCCTTGATATTGCCGCAACAGCTCTGGTTATTTTTGCAGAAAGACACGCAGATGAACTTGAAAAGCTTGCAGAAAAAGAGAAAAAAAGCCAAAGAAAAAAAGAGCTTCAAGATATGGCTTACATCTGCAGAAGAGTACCTGAAAATCCTCCTGAAACATTCCATGAAGCCCTTCAGTACTACTGGTTTCTCCATGTGGGTATAATAACAGAACTGAATCCATGGGATGCTTTTAATCCAGGCAGACTTGACCAGAATCTCTACTCATTTTACAAAAAAGATATTGAAAACGGCACTCTTACAAGAGAAAAGGCAAAAGAGCTGCTCTCATGCTTCTGGATTAAGTTCAACAACCATCCTGCTCCTCCAAAAGTTGGAGTTACAGCACAGGAGAGCAGCACATATGTTGATTTCTGCCTTATCAACCTTGGAGGTGTAACAGAGGATAACAGGGACGGGGTAAATGAGCTTACATATCTGATCCTTGATGTAATTGAAGAGATGAGACTTCTCCAGCCAAGCTCCATGATCCAGGTTTCAAAGAAAAACCCTGACAGATTCATAAAAAGAGCCCTTAAAATAGTTGCAACAGGGTTTGGCCAGCCATCCATATTTAATACAGATGCCATTTTTCAGGAAATGATACTCCAGAATAAATCAGTAAAAGATGCCAGAAGTGCAGGTGCCAGCGGATGTGTTGAAGCCGGAGTATTTGGAAAAGAGTGTTATATTTTAACAGGATACTTCAACCTTCCAAAAATCCTTGAAATCACTCTTTACAATGGAACAGATCCTGTTACTGGAAAAAAGATTGGAATCCAAACAGGAGATCCAAAAACCTTTGCATCCTTTGATGAGCTTTTTAAAGCATATTGTGCCCAGCTTGAACATTTCATTGATATCAAGATAAAGGGAAACAATATCATTGAAAGCATAAACTCAAAAAACATGCCTGTACCCCTGCTCTCCCTTGTAACAGAGGATTGTATCAAAAGAGGAGAAGATTACAATTCCGGGGGAGCAAGGTACAATACATCCTATATTCAGGGTGTAGGTCTTGGAACTGTGACAGATTCTTTGACATCACTTAAGTACAATATCTTTGATACAAAAAAATTATCCATGGCCGATATGCTCAAAGCTCTTGATACTGATTTTAAAAATGAGAATAAACTTCTCTCCATCTTAAAAAACCATACGCCAAAATACGGCAATGACGATGATTATCCAGACAATATCATGCAGATGATTTTTAAAGCATTTCACAATGCTGTTAATGACCGGCCAAATGCCAAAGGCGGAAGACACAGAATCAACCTTCTTCCCACAACATGCCATGTATATTTTGGCCGGAAAACCAATGCTCTGCCCGACGGCAGAAAAAAAGGAACCCCTTTTTCCGAAGGAATCTCTCCTGTGCAGGGTGCTGATGTCAACGGCCCCACAGCAGTCCTGAAATCAGCCTCAAAGATTGATCATATTAAGACAGGAGGCACACTGCTTAACCAGAAGTTTATGCCCTCTCTTTTAAAAGATGAAAAAGGGTTAAAAGCACTGGTTCATCTCATCAGATCCTATTTTGCCATGGATGGACACCATGTTCAGTTTAATATTGTGTCAGAAGAAATTCTCAAGAATGCCCGAAAAAACCCTGAAAACCACAGAGATCTCATTGTAAGGGTTGCAGGATACAGCGACTATTTTGTGGATCTCACCCCTGAACTTCAGGATGAAATTATAAAAAGAACAGGACATCAAACATTTTAAAGATAAATTATATTTTTGTTATTTGTGTCGTTATCAAACCTTTAAGATAATTAACCAGAAAAGTCAAGATCATGACTATAACGAAAGCCTGACCCCACTCTCATTAAATTTGTATTTCATGCTACTCAATGAATGTTGCTCAAGGGGTTGAGTTACACAAAAAAAGTGGGGTTACTCAAAAAAAACTGCTTAACCTATTGTTGGCGTAGATATTTGTATAATTATTCAATTAAATTTAACTAAAATCTTGATTTTTGATTCAGATAGTGATACGTGTAACGGGTACGCCTTGATATCATAGTTATATTTGAAAAAGTTGTTTTTTAAATAACACGAACTGCACCCCAGTGATTTGAGTTGGCGGTATTGGGATGTTGTGGAAGCATATACCTTAAGATGGTTAATCGAGGTTTTCTTTTGAAGACTGGAAGGCAAGTGAAGGTTGGGGCAAATTGACCAAATATACAGGCAAAGAAGGGTCAAGCAGGAGCTTGATACTGAGTCTGATGGTAGATCATTGTCTTTTCTTTCATCCTGACCCAAAAGCCCTCATCGATAACAACCTTGCCGCATGCACTGTGGGAAGTCTGACGCACCAGATAAGGATCGAATCTTTTTTGCAGTTCATTCGAAATATAATCACCGACAAAAATCCATTTCTAACTTTGGATAAAATTTCCGAAATTTTAAAGAACGAGATATATTGTCCTATACCATCAACAAAACATATATCTGGTATGAAGTTAGGCAGAATGGAATCAACCCCTTCTTTGAAAAACAGGAATCAATGCTCATGTGCTACTTAAATCAAAAGTAAAGACTTGATAACCGAGTGTAAGCAATCAGGATATTATTGTTAACTGGAAAAGTCTTTTAGGAATGAAGTATTTGGTTCGCAAATGTTTTTTTTATATATTGTCCAATCAACTTTTAATCTACAGGAGGAAAAATGATTTTTAAAAAAACATCTCTCAAATGGAAACTTATTTTTATAGCAGTCACAGGCCCCCTTATAGTATCAGTAATAATGTCTGTAATCCAGATAAACCAGATAAAAGAAGACAATTTTAAAATTATAAAACAAAAAAGCAGATCTATTGTAATGATGGCTGAAGCTGCAAGAGAAGGAATGGCTTCAAAACTTAAATCCGGTGTTATAAAAAATTTTGATGACATAGCTAAAAAGAATCTATTACAAGCTGTTCCTGTTGTAACAGCCATGGAAGTTGCCACAAAAAATGCCCGGGAATTAAATTATGACTTCAGAGTCCCTAAATTCTCACCGAGAAATCCTGAAAATACTCCAAACGATTTTGAAGCAGAAGTTCTAAACGAAATAAAACAAAAGAATTTATACGATAAATTTGTAAAAACTGATGATGCTCTACACTATTTCAAACCTATAAAGCTTACAAAAGACTGCCTTTACTGTCATGGAGATCCAAAAGGGGAAAAAGATCCTACAGGCGGTATTAAAGAAGGATGGAAAGTAGGTGAAATACACGGATCATTTGAAATAATATCTTCACTTGGACCGATGAAAGCTTCAATAAAAGCTGCTGTTATTAAATCATGTATTGTAACATTTTTTATTATTATAGCTGCAGCACTTTTTGCATGGTTTTTTATGAAAATCAACATATTAAACCCTGTTAAAAAGATACAGTTGATTATCCAGAAACTGGGACAGGGAGATCTTACAGGAGAAATAACAAAAACATCTGATGATGAACTCGGAATAATTTCAGATGAACTTTTAAAAACCCAGAATGCTTTAATAGAAAACATAGGCGGCCTTTTAAAAACTTCAGATATTATGCAGGATGCTGCAAAATATCTTGAGAATCTTTCATCTGAAATGTCTGTTTCATCAAAAGATACAACAGTTCAAAGCGAATCTGTTGCTGCTGCATCCGAAGAATTAAGCTCAAATATGAACTCAGTTGCTGCTGCTGTTGAAGAAACTGCAACAAATGTATCCATGGTTTCTGACTCTGCAGAAGAAATTAATCAAAGAATTTCAGAAACAGCTGAAAATACAGAAAAAGCAAAAACTATTTCTGAAAAAGCAGTTAATCAGGCCAATGAAGCTTCAATTGAAGTTAACAAGCTCGGAGACGCTGCAAAAGAAATAGGAAAAACTATAGAGATTATAACTGAAATTTCTGAACAGACAAACCTTCTTGCACTTAACGCAACAATTGAATCAGCAAGAGCAGGCGAAGCAGGAAAAGCTTTTGCAGTTGTGGCTGATGAAATTAAAAAACTGGCCCGGCAGACATATGATGCAAATGAAGAAGTTAAACAAAAAGTTAACGATATGACCTCTTCTGCAGGCTCTACACTAACCCAGATAAAAAAGATTTCCGATGTTATTGTTGAAGTAAACGACATTATTTCAGGAGTAACATCCTCAATGGAAGAACAAAGAACTTCTGTCTCTGAAATAACAGAAAATGTTTCCCAGGCATCCCAGGGTACATCAGAAGTCTCTGAAAATACCGCCCAGGCTTCAGAAGCATCAGCAGAAATAGCTCAAAGTATAGCAAAAGTTAATTCAAATGCATTTGACACAAACCAGAAGTGTGGCAATGTTAATGATAGTTCAAAAAAACTTATGGAAATTGTTGAATCTATCAATAAGATGATCAAGTCATACAAAGTTTAAACTGTTTCCTAAGGTGATACGAAAAAGGGGGACAGACCACGTTTTTTCGCGGATGATTCGTTTGCATGTGCCGCCCTTACCTTGCCTTGACTTCCATTGCTGGAAATTGTAGACTCACCCTTAAGAACGTGTGCCGTACCCGGCACACAACATAAATTTTAATCATGCAGAGTTGGTCGGCATAAAGCCCCCCGACCACTCAGCTTTGCGTTATGCAAAAATGATGATATGAATTGAGTGTACCCTTTTTTGATTAACCGGGGGAAATGGCTGCCATGAAACCTCACCCCCCGCCCCTCTCCATGATTGGAGATGGGGGAGAATAATTCAAAAAGGGTACACTCATATGAATTGAACGAATAAAATTCGAGGAGAGTAATATCATGGGAAAAAAAGATTTCGATGAGTTCTTAAATAAACAGGTACAAGAAAAAGATGCCGACAAACAGATTGATTGGAAGGCTAAACGCGATGAATGGATAGCGTATCTTGACGAATTCTACAAAATGGTCGAAGGATTCCTTTCTGAATATTTGGAAAGTGGTAAAATCAATTACGGATATTCCGAAAAAAAGATTATTGAAGATTTTATAGGGGAATATTCGGTAAAAGTGCTTCAAATTAAATTCGGCCCGCATACAATTAAATTAGAACCAATAGGAACCAATTTAATTGGTTCCAAGGGACGCGTTGATCTTATGGGCGCAAACGGGAAAATTAAATTTGTATTAGTCGATAAATCATCTTCAGGCCCAAGGATCAAGATGACAGTTTGGGTAAGTGGTGAGAAACCGCCTGAAAAAGAGGAGGAAAAAAAGGATATAGAGTGGGGTTGGAAAATCGCAACTCCGCCTCCAAGAATTAAATACATTGATCTGGAACAAGATACTTTTTTCGATGCACTAATGGAGGTTGTCGGTGGTTAAAAAAGATTTTTTTTCTAATGGACACCTGGATCTTAGTGATATATCGCTACATCATTCCGATTCTGAAATTTCATTGAGAAAATATTTTTTAAACGCTAAAAAGTACCCGGAGCGTTTTTCAGAGGTGATTTGCCAAACCGGGCGAAGAAACTGGTCGTTGAATGGGCAAATATCAACAAGAGTGAATTAAAGGGTATGTGGGAAATGCAAAAATTCCAAAAACTTCCACCTTTGGAGTAATAAAATGAAATATCCAAGAATACTATCTGTAATAGCGATTGATAACCATACTTTAATAATTGAATTCGATAATAAACAAAAGAAAAAGTATCCTGTTTAAATTTTGTGAACACTTACCTATTAATAAGGAAAAATAATGAAAAACTGGCAGCCACCTGAAAAATTGAAAAAAATAACAACAATTGATGCACATACAGCAGGCGAACCCTTTAGAATCATCACATCAGGTATTGATGAACCTCCAGGAGATACAATCCTTGAAAAAAGAAAGTATGCCGTTAAAAATCTGGATTATTTAAGAAAAGTCCTTATGTGGGAGCCCAGGGGACATGCTGATATGTATGGATGCATTGTAACCAAAGCTGTGACAAAAGAGGCGGACTTTGGCGTTCTTTTCATGCACAATGAAGGATTTTCCACCATGTGCGGCCACGGTATCATTGGCATTGCAACTATTGCCATAGAAACAGGCTTTATTAAAGCAGAATCCAAAAATCAGGTGGTAAAAATAGATACACCTGCCGGTCTTGTAACAGCAACTGCACACATGTCGAAAAACAGGGTTGAATCTGTATCTTTTCAAAATGTTCCATCTTTTGCTCTGGTTGACAACCATATTGATGTTCCATCACTTGGCAGGGTCAACTATGATCTTGGATTTGGAGGAGCATTTTACGCCTTTGTAAATGCCGCAGATTTAGGGCTTAAATGCTCTCCTGATTTTTTTCCTGAGCTTGTTAAAAAGGGTATGGAGATAAAAAGAGCCATCATGGAAAAAACAAAAATCAACCACCCCTTTGAAGATGATTTAAGCTTTCTCTATGGAACCATATTTATTGAACCGGCAGATAAAAATGGAATTCATTCAAAACATGTATGTATCTTTGCAGAGGGAGAGGTGGACAGAAGTCCCACAGGAACAGGTGTCAGTGCAAGGCTGGCCATTCTACACCAAAAAGGGGAGATCATAAAAGATCAAAAAATCATGATCCAGAGCATAATAAAAAGCAGTTTTTCCGGTAAAGTTGTACTTGAAACCAATTTTGGCCCCTTCAAGGCTGTTATTCCCGAAGTTAAGGGCAGTGCATATATCACAGGCAGACATGAATTTTTAATTGATCCTGATGATCCATTAAAGCAGGGTTTTGTCTTAAGATAGACCGCGTTTATTGAAATATGTGCCCTTTGGTGCAACACCAAAGCGAGTTAAAAGGCAAGCCGGACTGTGGATTTATTTTTTTCCGGAGTCCTGACACCCGGTCAAAATTAATTTGCATGTGCAAGGTGACGGGCACACAGACGTACTCATGTACTTCAAGTGCCCGACTACGCAAGATGCGGTGCCCTGTGAACGATTACCTCCCGGCTTCGTTCATCCGCTTGAGACCGGAAGGAAGCCAATTAGATCTCTTCCCTCTTCTCTTAGCCTTTGGCATCTTTTTTGGCTGAACTATTGGTTCCGGTTTAGAAGCGGCCAGGGGCAGCTTAATTCCGGCTTTCTTCACTGGAATCTGTACCTTCAGGAGACGCTGAATCCCGTTCAAAAGCTTCTGCTCTTCCTGACTTACCAGGGAAAGGGCGACACCATCGGCACCGGCACGGCCGGTACGACCTATCCGGTGTATATAATCTTCAGGAACGTGGGGAAGGTCGAAATTGACCACATGGGGAAGCCGTTGGATATCCAGACCGCGAGCAGCGATATCCGTAGCCACCAAAGTTCGCACAGCCCCACTCTTAAAATCAGCAAGAGCCCGTGTTCTGGCACTCTGGCTTTTGTTGCCATGGATAGCGGCAGCACTGACACCGTCACGCAACAGCTGTTTTGTCAGCTTATTAGCCCTGTGTTTGGTTCTGGTAAAAACCAGAGACTGACTCCATTTGCCTTCCCTGATCAGACTGGAAAGCAGATACCGTTTGTCTTCCTGGGCCACCTCGTACACCATCTGGTTCACCCCTTCTGCTGCCGTGTTTCTGCGGGATACTTCAATCAGGGCCGGATTGTTCAGCAATCCAGCGGCAAGCCGTTTAATCTCATCTGAATAAGTGGCGGAAAAAAGCATGTTCTGGCGTTGTGGAGGAAGGCATTTTATCACCTTCCGAATATCGTGAATAAAACCCATGTCCAGCATCCGGTCAGCCTCGTCCAGAACCAAAGTCTCGATCCTGGATAAATCCAGCGTTCTCCGGCCAAGATGATCCAGCAGCCTTCCCGGGGTAGCCACCAGTATATCCACACCACTTTTCAGTCTGGCAATCTGGGGATTGATACTCACTCCACCAAAAATTACTGTGGAACGCAGAGAAAGATGTCTGCCGTATGACTCAAAGCTTTCGCCCACCTGGGCAGCAAGCTCACGGGTTGGTGTCAGAATAAGGGCGCGCGGTTGGCGAACCTTGTTAGAAATTTCGCTTAAATGCTGAAGAATAGGCAGAGCAAAAGCCGCCGTTTTTCCGGTACCTGTACGGGCACCGGCAAGAACATCCCTTCCTTCAAGTACCACGGGAATAGCCCTGGCTTGAATAGGTGTGGGAGTGGTGTAACCCTGTGCCGCAACGGCACGGAGCAGATCGGTCCTAAGACCAAATTGTTTAAATGACATATATGTATTACTCCTGTTAAAGCCCACCCTGTGTCCCAGGGCCGGTCCAGGCGGAGATGATAAATTTATAAGGATTGAGCTAAGGAAGGAATTAACCACAACACTTCAGGTACCGACCGGATGGTACCGCTGAAAAACTATAAAGTATACCATAGATTTTTAAAAACACAAGGTTTAATTCATCTATTCAGAAAAAAATATCAAAACAAATAATGCCCCCAAGGAAAAAACAAAAATTCATGTTGAATATTCTTTTTCTGCCTGATAACAATAACCTGATGATAATGAATAGTAATTACAATGTCATCGTTTTTACGATCTTTTAAAGATCACAGTTGAAAAAAGTTATTAATTATTTTTATTTCATAAAGGAGATTATTATGGAAAACGTTGTAATCATTGGATGCGGATCATATATGGACAGTGGATACGGCTGCCCGGGAGAATGGAGATGTCTCAAAGCTGCTGGTTTTGGAGATGGCAAATTTGAGAAGGAATCCAGGGTAATAGGGTTTGTAAAATGCGAATGTCCCGGACGTACCATGGTTTCAAATACAGGCATGACCATGAAGCTTGCAGAATTAAAACCTGATAAAATATATCTGTCATCATGCCTTGCCAATGCAAAACCAGCCTGTCCATATTCAACGGCCGAAGAAATGGCTGAAATGCTGAAAAATCAATTTGGTGTTGAGGTGATTATTGGAACCCATGATTATCATTAATTTTTGATAACTCTATAGTAAATATTCGGCCAGCACCCCATCTTCGCCTATTTTGGACTGCTCACATAAGGGAGGTGGAAAAAAAATAGCATTAATATGCTACAATTATTTTTTTCCGCCTCCCTTAGATTAAAACCGGTTTTTCAAACCAGAGAGGCGAAGATATGTTTTATTGTTGTTAAGTGCAATTTGAACAGCCCTTGTGGAACCCACAATAACAACAAGATTTTTGCCCCTGGTCATGCCTGTATAGAGAAGATTGCGCTGGAGAAGAGGAAAATGCATGGTTGTCATGGCAATTACAACAGCAGAGTATTCAGAACCCTGGGACTTATGAACTGTAACAGCATATGCCAGGGTAAGTTCATCCAGATCCATAAGATCATAATCAACAATTCTGCCGTCATAATCAACTTCTATTCTGGATTCAGAGTTTATCACATCATGGACAATACCAATATCTCCGTTAAAAACATCTTTTTCATAATTATTCTTAAGATGCATCACCTTATCGCCTGTTTTAAAAATAAGCCCGCCTGACTTAATCCCTCCAGGTGCCGGGTTTAATACCTCCTGCAGTCTCTGGTTAAGGTTTATAGTACCTGCCTCCCCTTTGTGCATGGGAGTTAAAACCTGAATCTCGTCAATATGGGGAAAGGCTTTTTTTATTCTGGTGTCTGCAAGCTGAATTATTGTATCCACAACCCTTTGGGAAGAATTGTTTTCAATAAAATAAAATTCAGAAAGCTTATTTTTCTGATCCTCATTTTTTACCCGTTTTTTTGAATCAGATAGAAAAAAAGGAATTTCACCATTTCTGATACAATGGGCATTCATTACAATGGGACTCTCTTCGGCCTGCCTGAAAATCCTGGTAAGTGAGAATGTTTTAACAGCTCCTGAACTTATCATATCTGAAAGAACATTGCCCGGCCCCACAGAGGGGAGCTGAAAAATATCACCCACAATTATGAGAACAGAATTAACAGGCAGAGCTTCAACAAGACTGAACATCAGCATGGTATCCACCATGGATGCTTCATCTACCACAAGCAGATCTAAATCCAGGGGATTCATTCTGTCTCTGCCAAAGGATTGCTTATCTAAATCATACAAAAGAAGTTTGTGCAGGGTAGCAGCTTTTTTATCTGTAACCTCAGAAAGCCGCCTTGCAGCCCTTCCAGTGGGGGCACTTAATACAACTTTCCGGTTTAATTTCTGAAATACAGTACATAGAGCTCTTATCAGTGTTGTTTTACCTGTACCAGGCCCTCCTGTGATGATAACAACCCTGTGGGAGAGAACCTTTTTTACAATATCAATCTGCTCAGAGGAGAGTTTAATACCAAGTCTTTGAAAAATCTCCCCTGTAATTGACTCTGCATCCATTTTATAATCAGGCATCGGGAGAGAGAGCATGGCATTAATCTTTGCCGCTATACCTTTTTCTGCCCTGTGAAGTCTTTTGATATAGACACAATCTATCTTGGAATCAGGACTTTTTTCAATTACAATCTCATTTTTTTCACAAAGAGAATCAATGCTCTGTTCAATCATGTCATTTTCTGCCGATGTCAGCTTTGCAATAAAAATACACTGCTTGATAAGCTCCTCTTTTTCAATAAACACATGACCATGTTTCTCATATCTTAAAATAAGATGAATAATTGATGCTTTTATTCTTTCAGGATCATCTTTTTTGACACCTGAATTAAGTGCAATGGTATCTGCTACTTCAAATCCTGCTTCAGGAATATCTCTGGATACAGCATAGGGCTCATTTTTTAAAATTAACAGGGAATCTGTACCATAAAACTGGAGAATTGCCGAGGCATGGGAAATTCCTATTCCATGCTCCTGGAGGAATTTCATAATTTTTCTTACGGCATGGTGCTTATCCCATGCCTTTGTGATACTTGTGGCTTTTGCCTTTCCAATTCCCTGTATCTCTCTTAAACGTTCAGGTTCATTTTCTATGACATCAAGAGTTCTCTCCTTAAAATGCTTAACTACCCTTGCTGCCATTGATTTGCCAATGCCTTTGATAATTCCGGAACCAAGATATTTTTTTATACCTGAAACTGTTGCAGGAAGGGTTACTTCAAAGGATTCAACCTTGAACTGGTCTCCATATTTAGGATGGTTGACCCATTTACCGGAAAGTTTTAATGCCTCACCTTCAGCAGTACCCGGCATATGGCCCACAATAATTACCGGCTCTTTTATATCATTCAGCTTGAGCCTGGCAATTGTATAATGATTTATATCATTCCTAAAGGTGATGTGCTGGAGAATGCCTGTAATTGTAATCATAAAACAGCATCGGATTTTTTTAAATTTTCACAGATCCATTGTGCGCAGGCCATGAGATTTACACCTGTAAAATCAGGCTTTATTGCTTTTTTTTCAAGCTCTGCTGCTGCTTTTTTTCCATTTCCTGTTTGAACAAGAAGAGAGCAGCCACATCCTGCATTATTTGCACACTCAATATCTTTGGCACTGTCTCCCACCATACACGAACAGGCAGGGTCAATTTTATATTTTGCCATGGCCTGAAAAATCAGCCCTGGTTTTGGTTTACGGCAGGAACAATTTTCATCAGGTGTGTGGGGACAAAAAAAAATATCCTTTATTTCACCGCCACAAACCTCTACTCCTTTTCTCATTTTTGCAAAAATAGCTTCAAGGTCGTCAAGAGTACCCATTTTTCTTCCAATAACGGACTGATTTGTAATAACTATAATATTAAAATTATTTTTACAGAGCAGAGCCACAGCTTCTGCACTTTCTGGAATAAAATAAAACTCATTACTCTTTTTTATATAATCAGATGAATCATAATTTATAACACCATCCCGATCCAAAAACACAGTATATCTCATTTCAACTTAGATTCCGATTTTTAGCATCCTTTT
>JAYEHB010000627.1:0-3338 GCA_034659375.1 Thermodesulfobacteriota bacterium | reverse complement strand
ATTAAACAGCATTGCAATGGAAGAAATTCCTGCAAGGTTTGAAAGATACGATGCGTCTGGTGTTAATTCTCCTCTAAGATCCATGATACTTTTTTCAAGGGGGTGTTTAAGAACAACTTCCCCCTTTAAACTGAATCTTTTTAATTCAGAACCCTGACCAGTACATTTTAAAATAGAGAGCTTATTACCGTCTATCTTATATTTAATATCAATGGGATTAAAATCAAACTGATAAATTCCCAGTTGATCTAAAAAAGCATTGTTAACCATGGCTGTAAAATCAGAAAGAGTGATCTTTCCAGAACCTTTCCCTTTTTTTGGGGAAACAGCATGATAGCCGCACTCTCCCCCGGCATTAAATGCAAGAATGACAGTTGAGACATCATTGCTGAATGTAATATCCTTTATCTTTAAATTTGAAAAATCTGCTTGTAAATCAAATTGAGACAGAGACTTTTTAAAATTAGCTGAGATGCTGCCTTTAATTAAACCTGAAAATGCTTTAATGTTAAATTCAGCTGATTTTTTTTTGTTAAAAACAGTAAGAATTTCAGGGTAAACTATTATTGAATCAATTGGAATATTGACACCTTTATTTACTGCAACTACAGAATCTTCTGTTTTAAATCCAAGGGGCAGTACAGGATTGATTTTTTTTAAATCTACTTCTATATCAGGAGATATCTCATTTATTCTCTGGGATACTATCTTTGCAATCTTCTGCCCTGGAAAAAGAAAATATGCCAGCACAATAAATGCAAATCCTGTATAACAAAAATATATAAAAAAAGTTTTAATTTTCAAATTTTGGCTCCGTATCTTTAACCCTGGTTTTAAGTTTTAAGTCATAGCTGCCTTTGTCTCTTTGACCCTGAAATTATAGCAGTCCTGAAATGACCTGATACTCATTACACCATAATATTAATAGTGATGGTATCAAGTCATGTCGGGATATCTATAGTTAAGGAGTCTAAAATGCAAAAACAAGTTTAAATCACAGTTTCAGTTTCAATTACAGCATCCAGTAATTTTTTCTCTTTTCCTGTTTTGGAGAGAGAGAGAGATTTAATATACACTCCATTGCCCGAATTTTCAATCATAACAAGAAAATCAACCAGCTCTTTTAAAAAAAGAGATTCAATTTTCACCCGGACAAGGGAGAGATTGATGGAGCCTGTTTCTGATTTCCGGGAAAAGGGTTTCATATAAGCCACTTTATCCTTTACCCCGCTTTTTTCAGCCAGGGAATCAAGAAAAGAAAAAAGAGTGAAGTGTTTATTTCTTTTATTGACCGCCTGTTTATCCATTCTTTCTCTCTGGTTCAGATCACTATGCTGGTTCTCCAGTAGAAAAAGTTCTTTTAAAGCATCTTCTTTGACTATAATTATCTTTTTAAGTTTTTCTTTTTTTTCCAGAGCAGGAAAAAGAATAAACTGAAAAACTATAAAAAATAATAGAAAAAAGAGACCAATAGTTAATGCTTTTTTTTCACGTCCTGAAATATTCATTATTATCTTTTAAAATCCTAGGCGTTATTGCGTGGGGTCAGGCTTTCGTTATTGTCATTATCTTGGCTTTTTTGGTTAATTATCTTCAAGGTTTGATAACGACACGAATAACAAAAGCCTGACCCCGATATGGTATTGACACTTTGACCGGTCAAATCAAGGTCAGAAAGTTGAGTTTTTTATATGAAAGTCCTGGCAAACCAGGAGTGTAACTTTCATCATTTGTTGTGTGCAGACTTAGACCACCAAGGCTGCCCGTGGCAGTTATATATCGATAATAAATTTAAACCTTACTTTTTTTCCTGTTTTATCTGCAGCAGCGCTGCTGATGTTGACCTGTTGAAACATATCAGATTTTTCAATAAAGCTCTTTATTCTATCCACATTATTAAAACCATCTGTTGTGCCTGAAAAAATAATACGGCCGGGATTTAAGACAAGTCTATCCGTCTCCATTTTAATGGAATCAGGAATTTTTTCTGACAGTTCAAACAAGATATCAATAGCTTTAAAGCTGGTGTATCCAGCAGTTCCATCCCTGGTATTCAAAGAACCAGATCTTTTTTGAGCCTTTTCTTTAGCAAGTGATACATTAACCTTCATCTGCATAAGAGGATCAACAACTTTAGTTACATTGGGAAAACTTTTTTTCAAAACTGCTGCTGCTGCATTTTCAAGTTCTGCAGCTTTTTTTTCTGAATTTGAAATATCAGCATATATATTAAAAAGCAGTGCCGTAAATATAGTTACAGATAAAAAAAAGATTGCCGCAAACTTATTCCTGTATTTACTAAAAAAGGAATCTGCTGCATATGCTCCTCGGCAGAGGTTAAGGCTGTCCCTTGACTCGGCTAATGAGAGAGCAGCACACAAGGCATTTACATCCAGGTGATTATCAGCTGTTAAAGAGCTGAAATGGACAAGGTCTGCTGCATCTGCATGTTGGACTGCACACTGCAGGGACTCTTTTAATTCATTTAAAAGAGTCTCGTCTTTTTCACTCCCCCATGAAACAAAAGATTTTTCAGGTGAAAAATCAAAACCTGATCTCTGCTTAAATCCCATAATGGTCTGCTCCACAGCCTGAACAACTGCTCTATTACTCTTTTTTATTCCAGGGGATCTGATTAAAACGATTTTTCCTTTAATAGAAAGTAAAATAACCACACTGTTTTCAGTGACATGGATGTAAACCTGGTTTTCATGATTTTTATATTTTTTTTGAAAATATTCTGCTGCTGCATATCCAGAGGGTGTGATCAGTTCCGGGTTTAAACCAAACTCTTTAAGGGGAAGAAAGAAAGAATCAATGGTTGATGCAGGTATTGATGCGGTAAGAATCTCACTGTTTTCATTTTCCCCTGGAAAATCTGAAACAATAAAATCTGAAACATAATTTTCATCCATAAGGGGTAAAAAAGGTTGAAGCTCAAAGGAGAGTACCTGTTTTATTTTGCTTTTTGATTTAAAGGGAAGCTCTATATTTCTAAAGGAGAAAAAACAAGCGGAAAGAGAGACTGCTGCTGTAAAACATTTAGAAATATCTATTTGGGAGGCAAGATCATTTAAAGCCTTTTTAAATAAAACATGGTTAAAGCAGATATTATCTGCTCTGTTCCCATTGGAATTGATGCTGTCGGATTCACCTGTTCCCGGGGACTTGGCAGGGTCGTCATATTCAACATAGCCGGACTCTTTTATTGCAAAGCCCTTAAGTCTTTTTTCAATAACCAGAGCAGACAAACCCTTTTTTCCGATTTCAAGTCCAAGGATGGTTCCTCTCATATGCTATTTCCTTGAAAATTTAATAATTCTGCAGATGCTTTTACC
>JAYEHB010000626.1:0-3354 GCA_034659375.1 Thermodesulfobacteriota bacterium | reverse complement strand
CGACTTTCACCTAATAACATTATTAAAATGTTGAATAGTATGCTTTGAGCTCCTTTTTTAAAAATAAAATAATTAATTTTAGAAGAAAATATATCTAATTTAATTTTCACATTTTTGTTTCTTGTTCAGAGTTGAAATTAAACCAATAGTGCACTGCCGAGATTTTTGTACAAGAAAAGTGTAAATTATTTTTGGGCAATATCAATGAGGCCTAATTTTATTATAATTAATTTTTTAATTTTTAATGGGCTGACTTGATTGTTAAAATATAGTATAGCTTAATAAAAAAACAGAAATAATTCAAGGAATTTTTTTATGAGGGGGGATAAAAGATATGGATTATGATAAAATCATTGCAATTTTAAATGAAAAAGTAAAGCCTGCACTGGGGTGTACCGAACCCGTTTCTGTTGCCCTTGCAGTGGCTGCTGCCCATGGTGAAATTAATGGTGAGCTTGAGAAAATCCATGTTAAGGTCAGTCCAAATATTTATAAAAATGGTATGCGGGTGGGAATCCCAGGCACAAAAGAGTCTGGAATTTTGTTTGCTGTGGCCCTTGCCCTTGTCTGCTCAGATCCTGATCTGGGACTTGAGCTTTTTGCCAATGTTAATGATGATTGTATAGAAACTGCAAGAGCTCTTTTGGACCAGGGGATTATCACCATAGAGATAGAGGATAAAAAAGAGCCTTTTTATATTAAAGCCAGTGTGACAACTGATCATGGGAGTGCTTTATCTGTTATTAAGGATGGCCATACAAATATTGTTCTGGTTGAAAAAAATGGTGTTGTTGTACAGGAAAAAAAAACAGACACAGGGGAAAAAGATGCATCCATGGTTGATAAGCTTGGTTCTCTCACCATTAAGCAGTTAAGAGAGTTTATTGAGACTGTTGCCTGTGATGATATCCGTTTTCTTGCCAAAGGTGCTGAAATGAACATGATTATGGCAGATTTTGGATTAAGGGAAAAATCAGGCTTAGGTCTTGGTGCCGGTATGAAAGTGCTTATTGATAAAGGTCTGCTTGAAGATAATCTCATCAACCGTGTGAGGATAAATACCGCAGGAGCCACTGATGCACGCATGGCAGGAGTCAAGCTTCCTGTGATGAGCAGTGCAGGCAGTGGAAATCATGGACTTACTGCAATTATACCTGTTGTGCTGACCTGTGAGCATTTCGGGTATGGAGAGGAAAAATTGGTTAGAGCCCTTGCTTTCAGTCATTTGGTTACTATATATATAAAGGAGTTTACAGGCAGTCTCTCTCCTGTCTGCGGATGCGCAATTGCTGCAGGTGTCGGTGCAAGTGCTGCTGCTGCCTGGCTTCTTGGGTGTGATGATGATCAGATTGCCGGTGCCATAAATAATATGGCTGGAGATCTGGCCGGCATGATCTGTGACGGTGCCAAGGGAGGGTGTGCCTTTAAACTCTCCACTGCATCCGGTGAGGCAATCCTTGCGGCCCAGCTTGCAAAAAATGATATCATTATTGCAGATCAGGATGGTATTGTCGGCATTGGTGCGGAATCAACAATCAGAAATATTGGTAAACTTTCTGTCCAGGGCATGGATCATGTGGATAAAAAAATTATTGAATTAATGCTTGGGGCAAAAGAAAATTAAATTTTGAGGTGGATTCAAGTATATCCAAAATGGGCCTTGATCATCGTTTCGGCCCCACGCACCCGCATACATAAAAAGGGTGTTGAAATCGATCAGCCTTTTCTGAATAAAATCAGTCGGTTATCTCTATAATGATTGTTATGAGATAACTTCCTGAAATAACTAATAATACATGCCAAAATAGAGGGTCGCTTTCAACACACTTATAAAACATGGAATTATTAAAAAATGAAAGTTTCTTATATAATAGATCATATTGTCAAATGGTTGAGAGAGTATGTTGAAAAATCAGGTTTAAAAGGTTTTATAGTGGGAGTTTCCGGTGGAGTTGATTCTGCTGTAACATCTGCTTTGTGTGCAGGGACAGGAAAAAAAGTCATTCTTCTCAATATGCCGATTCATCAGTTACAATATCAGACAGACCTTGCAGCTGAGCATATTAAATGGCTTGAGAAAGAGCATTCCAATGTAGCAGGTCGTGAAATAGACCTCACTTCTTCTTTCCAGGGAATAAAAAAAAGTCTGCCCCATGAAATTCAGGATGACCTTACCATGGCAAACACACGTTCAAGGTTGAGGATGCTTACTCTTTACGCATTTGCTTCCCATAACAGAATGCTTGTTGCAGGAACAGGAAACAAGGTAGAGGATTTTGGGGTGGGGTTTTACACAAAATATGGTGATGGCGGCGTTGATCTTTCACCCATTGCAGATCTTATGAAGTCTGAGGTTTATCTACTTGCCGAGGAACTTGGGATTATTCAGGCTATTTTAAACGCTCCTCCCACAGACGGGCTTTTTGAAGATAGTCGTACCGACGAGGGCCAGCTTGGGGCAAGTTATGCAGAGCTTGAATCTGCCATGGAATTTGATATAAAGATATCAGGATCAGATCTGAGAGATGAGTCTGAACTTGACAGAAGGCAAAAAGAGGTTCTTGCAATTTTTAGAAAATTAAACAGAGCCAACAGACACAAAATGGAACCTGTTCCAGTCTGCAGGATTCCCGGGGAATTTAAAAATTTAATATGAAAGTAAATTCAACTGTCTAATTCCTGAAACTCAAGTGCCCGGCAACACAGCAGCAGTGCCCTGTAAACGCTTACAATAAATTTTAATCCAATCGCAAAGGCAGTGTCAGCAATGGCTCTGCCTTTTTTTATCTCTTTTTGGGTATCTTTGGGCATCCTTATAGATTACCTCAAAAACACTTTACACTGTTAGCTTTTTTTTGTATGCTGTTATTAATATAACCGGCATGGCTGGAGCATGGTTACCGCATCGGCCACAACAAATTTAGAAAGTCTATCATTGCAGTCGCTTGGACGGACTTTCATATAACTGCCACGGGCAGCCTTAGTGGTCTAAGTCTGCACACAACAAACGATGAAAGTTATACTCCTGAGTTTGACAGGACTTTCATATAAAATATGAAAGATATTATTTTTAGAAATGAATAAAATTTCAGGAATAAATAATGAAAAAAATACAGAGTCCCCATGATAAATACATTAAATTTAGTTTGTCAACCAAAAGCAATGCTGTTGGGCTTTTTACAAATTGTATCCCAAAGGAAATTCTTACGCTTATAGATTTTGAGACATTGGATATAAGCAAAGAGAGTTTTATTGATGAAGAACTTAAGGAGTATTTTTCTGATATTCTCTACACAGTAAATATTGCAGGTTCAAATAGCTATATCTATATTTTGTTTGAACATAAGAGTTACA
>JAYEHB010000625.1:0-3361 GCA_034659375.1 Thermodesulfobacteriota bacterium | reverse complement strand
CCCACCCTGTATCATCGGGGCTGTCTGTAAAAGGCTTTTCATCAATACCTCCTGATAATTTATCGTTATGTTTAAACGATACAAAACCTCCCTGGCCGTCTGCCACAAATGTATGTTTATCATCTGCACCGGCAGAGATAAAAAGATTTAAAGCATATCCTGGAGTGTTGTAAAAAGTTATGGATTCAAGTTCAACAGGCTCTGCATCTTTGATTCCAAGAACAACAACTCCATTGGGTCCATCTGCTGTATGAATATATGAACCGTCGGTATCAACACCTTCTGCTGTGCCGTCTGTGTCAAAAGAGGCAGTGAGAACAGGTTCTTCAGGATCGGAAATATCAATGAGAACAACCCCGTTTTCTCTGTCCGCAACAACAGCATAATTATTTGTAATATCAACATCCACAGCCTCTCCAGTCGTTGCAGCATATCCTGACACAAAGGGAGCTGCTGGATCTGATACATCAACAATGGTAAGACCATCACAGTTGACAACGCATACATAGGGATGAAATTTATTCTCTTCCGGCAGATATTTATTGTACAGAGCCAGTGCCTGAGCATTTTTAATATCAACGACTCCCTTTTGGATAAGCACATCTGTATTTGAAATCTCAGTAATTATCAAGCCTGAATTTTTGTCTGCAACAGCGCAAAAGAGAGAATCGTCACTGTTGCGGAAAACCAGAACATCAACAGCAGCACCTCCTGTATCAAATGAGTCTGAGACTACAGGGGCAGAGGTATCATTGATGTCAATTATTGTTATTCCGGCAGCATTGTCTGCAACATAGGCTTTTGATTCATATACATATAATGCTGCAGCACTGCCGGGGGTAACAACGGAACCTGCAAGGGTGTATTCCCCTGCATCTGAAAGTGAAATTATCCTTAATCCCCCATGGGGCTGGCTGCTGTTTAAAAGGTATGCATATTCTTCATCTGCAAAAAGGGCATCTGTTCTAAAAGGAGAAGCATGGGAAGCTTTTTTTACATATTGTGCCGCAGTCTCACTCCATTGAAGTCTTACAAGACCATTTTTGCAGTTACCCATGAAAATCTCTCCATCACCGGATTGATAAACAGAGTAAGCTCCTGTTGTTTCATAGGTTTTATCTTTAATTTGCCTGGGATTTGACCTGTCAGATATATCTGCCGTAAAAAGACCGTTATTGCCGTCGGCAGCATAGAGAGTATTTCCGGAAAGAAACAGTCCTGAAGCACTGCCAACGGTTTCAAGCTGACCTGACGGAGTCTCTTGATTTGGATCACTTAGCACTGGTTCGCTTATTTTCAAAACAGTCTCATCTTCCACATAGGAAAAAAAGTCAAGCACAGTAATTCCATGGGTTGAGTCTGAAATGTAAACATATTTGTTATCAACGGCAAGATCAACAACTTCCGAGAGTTGTCCCCAGTATAGACTTGTTCTCATGTCATACCGGTCAAGTTCCTTTGGCTCTGAATCAGTGGAGACATCAAAGATCCTCAATCCATAATATTTGTCAAGGATAAAGGCATATTTTGTTGAAGCAATCTCTTTTACCTTAATATTGTGATACCCGCCTGAATAGGAACTCTTTTCCCCTTTTGAATCAGTGTACTCTGAGTATTGTTCATAACTGCCGGACTGGTTGGGATTTAAAGGGTTACTCACATCAATTATTCTCATGCCAAAATAGATATCAGCAATGTAGAGCCTGTTATTAAAAAAATCCATGCCTGTTGCGTGAATCTCATTTTTAGACGGGTCAAGTTTTAAAAAAGCTTTTGCTATAGGGGCATCAGGATCGGCTGTCTCAATAACTGCAATGCCGCCGGAACCGCAGGCAATATAGAGCATACCAGTTGATTCATCCAACGCAAGTCCTGTAATTGTTTTTTCTATTTCAAGCCTGGATCTTTCATTAAGATTGTCTGAATTGAGAATGGTGACAACATTTCCATCTGCATAAAAGAGAATATTCCGTGTTTCATCAAAGGCAATGTTGTTTATGGATGCATCGGGAAACCTTGCATCAAAATTAAGGGCTTCCAGGGTATCTCCATGGGACAATTTGGGCAATGTCCCCTCTATCCCCATTAATATAAAAAAAAACAACAAAATTAAAAGCATATATTGAGATTTTTGACAAGTCTCAGCTTTTATATCACCGGCATTGCCAGGGCAGAACTCTCTACCACAACGAAGAATCAAGCTTTTATTATTACAGTTTGTTAGAAAAAAATTCATATAAAAATTCAGCCTTTTTAAAATTTGTATGTAAAACTGAGTGTATAACCATCTTCATCTCCAGAACGTGTTTCTAAGTTCATCATTATTGACTCGCTTATTTTAACAGATGTGCCTGCAAACCATGAGATATGATTTGAATCTTCGATATCACCTGCATAGCTTACAGGATCATGAAAATACGCTGTTGATGAACCATAAACATTTCCAGGATCATCATATTTTTCATCTCCTGTAATATATGATATTTTACATCCGCCATAGGGTGCAAACAAAAGTGTAATTTTTGAAAAGGGATTCCAGGATATGTTTTTAAGGGAGCAGGCAAGGGCAAGCTGAACCTCATGGAGGGTCGAAGAGTAGTCCATGTCATAGGCTCCTGTGCTCTCTGTCTCTACTCTTTTTTTTGCATCAAAATCAAACAGCCTGTATTGAAGATCAACACCTGCGGTAACGGTTTTATCTTTTAACACCTCTTTTTTAAAGATTTCGGCAGACACGCCTCCTCCAAAGACCAGAAAATAATCACTTTCAAAGGATGTATCCTTTGAATACGAATGAAAATGTTCTGTGTTTTTATCGGAAAATGAAAAATCAACATCTGTTTTTGCATATCCTGCTGTAAGGTATAAAACAGGAAATTTCTTTAGTGCAATTCCAGCCTTTATGCCGTGGTAAAGGGTCTTGAGTGCCGAGGATCTGGCTTCTGCATAATGCCTGTTTGTGCCGTCACTGCCGGGTTCAGAAACTCTGTCTCTCTGTGTGGCAAAATAGTTCTCCTGGGTGTCAGTCATGATCTTTACAAAGCAGATAGTATCATCTTTTTTTTCAGAAAAGGACTCAAGAAAATTGCCGCAGGATGCAGCAAAAAGATTACCAGGCAGCATCATTAAAAAAAGAATCATCAAAATCAGAGATGCAAATACCACGCTCCGGCCGTGCCGGTTTATATGAAAATCCTTCCAACGTACTGCAACCGCATGACTTTCATTGTTTGTTGTGGCCGATGCAAATACCACGCTCCGGCCGTGCCGGTTATCTGGTGAAATGGATTTCATATCTTAAAAATTCAAACTCCTTTTTGTTAAATGCAAGTACATGGCATGAATCATCATTAAAGACAAT
>JAYEHB010000624.1:0-3373 GCA_034659375.1 Thermodesulfobacteriota bacterium | reverse complement strand
TCTCTGGAGTAAAGACCTGTAAGATAATCATACATATGGGAATGGGTATAATTTTCAAATACACGGGTTTCCACCACCATTGGGTTTTCAAGGGTGTTGTTCACGGTACACAGATAATCGCATAAAGATGTCCGGATTCCCACATTTCGCTCAAAGCGACGTTCCATCTCTTTTTTATGCGCCAAAACACCATTCCACAGAGACGCTGCTTTTTCAGGGGCCAGTTTAAGCCGGCAGATCACTTCAAAAATAACAGAATAAACACGATCCTCATCCTGTTTTATGATGTTTTCCAGCTCTTGGACAAGATGATGATCGTCATCCCTGTGGCTTTCAAAAATACCTGAAATCTGTTCCCTAAGTGATGGCAAATGGGCTGCCTTTAATTTTTCCATGAAAATTGCCTCTATTTCTCCTAAAGGTAAATATCCGGCTTCAGTCCGGCTTTACCACACAAGAAGATATCGTTAGACCCTTCTGCTGCTCATATGTAAAAACAAAAACTTACCAGGTCGCGGTAGGAATGCCGGTTACCCGGCACCCCTATAGCGCTCAGATCCAAATTTTTTGTAAAAATTCATAATTTACATCCATTTTTTTAAAAAAGCAGCATGAAAATGCTTCGACTTCTGGTTAATTTTGTCCACGCCCTCCCCATAACCACAATAACGCAGGCCTGCCCCCCGAAATTGCGGGATGCCTATCTTGACCATGACCCCCTGGCCGATGCTGATATGGGTGTTTTAATCCGGGGAAGATGCAATCACAATAACCTTAATTGACTACATCCGGGTTTACACATACATCCGCCGTGCTCAAAACTTCCATCAGGAGTTCATCAGAGACCCGCCCGGTAAAAGTGACAAACTCTTCAATGCGTAAATTTCGGGCCATTTCCCTGAGCAAATCAAGCTCTGTTCCGCCGCCGACAAGGACAAAATGGATATCTTCCCTTTTCAGCTCAAACACAAGACAGGCGATTCCCTCCAAAAGAAGATCCAACCCCTCCTGGGCTCCCATGACCCCGACATACCCCACCATATAGGGCCGGTTGTTTTTCCACTTATCATTCTCCGGTACTTTTTTTGTCCGGTTGAGATCAGGCCCGCTTCTCACCACATGAACTTTACCGGGAGGCATCCCGCCCCGCTCAACCGCAATTTTTTTGTAAGATTCATTGGTGGCGATGGAGACATCCGCTGTTTTAAACGTCAGCTTTTCCCATAGCAGCATCACCCGGTAAAAAAAACCTTTTTTTCCGAATTTGGCAATATACAGTTCCGGATTGATGTCATGATGGTCAAAGAGGAACTTTTTCCCGAAAAAGAGTTTAAAGAACCCACCCACAAGAAAAATATTGTCCGGCGGATTGCAGGCATGGATCACATCAAACCCTGTCCTGGCAAGCACCCTGAAACTCAATAAAAACTGGTAAAAAAGTGCCGTTGAATACTCCACCAGATACCCTGCAGCTACACTCCCTTCAAGGGGCAGAGGGTGGCGGTAAATGTGGATGCCGTCAATCACTTCATGCCGCTTATTATATCCTTTCATCACAGGGCATATAACAGAAACCGCATATCCGTTTTTCTTCAATGTGGTGGCTTCCTGCCACACCCGCCTGTCAAACGGTACAGGAAGGTTTTCTACAATTATTAATACTTTCATATCAAATCACCAGCATATCCCCTGGTAGGAGTCACTGCTCACTCGGTCTTTTACGGCGCGGACCAGATCAACCACCTGTTGTTTTCCATTTATCCTGGAAAGGATATCTTCAAATTCACTGGAGCCGTTGCCGATAACAATTATCTCTGAATGATCAAGAACTTCCTCCATTGATTGAACCATCAGTTTCGAGATATGGGGAATACGGTTCAAAATAAAGTTTTTGTTTGCCCCCACAAGCCGGGCAAGGTTCACATTTTTATCATAAAGGCGGATATCAAACCCCTTTCCGAGGAGCCGTTCGATCATCTCCACAACCGGGCTTTCCCTCAAATCATCCGTCCCCGCCTTGAAACTGAATCCCAGAAATCCGATCTTCCTGCTGCCGTTCTCCACAACCATGCGGATGGCCTTTTCCACATGCATATTGTTGCTTGGCAGAATCGCATTTAAAATCGGCAGGTCAAGATCCAGGGACTTTCCCTTGTACGTCAGAGCCCGCACATCCTTTGGAAGACATGATCCGCCAAAGGCAAACCCCGGCTTCAAATAATAGGGCGAGATATTGAGCTTTGTGTCGCTGCAGAAAATATCCATCACCTCGTGACTGTCCACACCTATGGAGTGACAGATATTTCCCACCTCGTTTCCAAACCCAACTTTCAGGGCGTGCCACACATTATCTACATATTTGACCATCTCGGCCACTTCAACTTTGGTCCGTATAAGAGGTGCATCCAGCTTCTCGTAAACAGAAGCCAGAAGATCCCCGCTCTGACTGTCAGTCGTTCCAATAACCGTCTTAGGCGGATGGTAAAAATCATAAACCGCACTGCCCTCCCGTAAAAATTCAGGATTGTTGCACACCCCGAAATCTTTTCCCGCACTTTTGCCGGAAGCCTCTTCAAGGGCAGGTATAACCACATTCCACATGGTGCCCGGCAAAATTGTACTGCGAATAGTCACCACATGATAATCTGACTTGGTTTTCAGCACCTCTCCGATATTTTCGCAAACCCGCCTGACAAAACTTGTGTCAAGATCACCGTTCAACTGGCTGGGCGTCCCAACACACACAAGTGAAAGCTCGCTGTTGTTCACAGCATCCGCAACATCAGCAGTCGCCCGCAACAGGCCGCTCTCAACTGTCTCCTGTATAATCTCACCAATATCCTTTTCAATAATGGGAGTCTGTCCATTATTGATCATATCCACTTTGGTGCTTACAGTATCCACGCCAATAATCCCATGACCTTCCCTGGCAAGACAGGCTGCAGAAACAGCACCGACATAGCCAAGACCGAATATACTGATCTTCATTATTATTCCTTATTTTGATTTAAATTTATGATAGGGTGTTCAACTCCTCAACCGATAGCTTCGCTTGTTTAAGACCTTATCCTGATTTTTACAACATGATCATTGTTACTATCTGTTTTTCTTTTATCCTGTTTTGCGAAAACCTGATGGTTGATGATTTCGTTAGCTTGTTAAATTCAGGTGAATACCAGCCCAGTACGGGATCATGGGAACCAGAGAAAAATTCAGTACTCAGTGAAGAATCCCCGCAAATTTCAATTTTTATATTCGCCCTTGTAATCTGGTATCCATTTTCACTTTTTTTAACATCACATTCAGGATGACAATGAAAATGCAATTCCACAGCTGTTTGTTCCCCGGCCGCCACATAATCATTTATTGTAAA
>JAYEHB010000623.1:0-3374 GCA_034659375.1 Thermodesulfobacteriota bacterium | reverse complement strand
GGATTTTTCCTGCATATCCCGTTTCCGCCCATTGATACCTTTATACGATGTCCATGGCGTTTTGAGCTTCTTTCCGCCATGTTGGACTACGACATCATTGGTTTTCACACAATTCAAAATAAACGTAATTTTATTGGATGCGTTAAAAAAATAATTCAGGATGCTGAAATTGATGCAAAAGCAGCCTTTGATGAGACTGTAAGTGAATTAGTATTCAACGGCAGAGTTGTACGCATCGGGGTTTTCCCCATCAGCATTGATTACCATGAATTTTCTCTCCATGCCTGGGATAGTAAAGTCTGTGAAAGATCAAAGGAGCTACGAAAAAATACCCATGATGCTAAAATATTAATGGGCGTTGATCGTCTGGATTATACCAAGGGCATACCTGAAAAGTTAAGAGCATTTAAAAAGTTTTTAACACTTTTTCCACAGTTTCATAAAAAGGCACATTTTATTCAAATTGTGGTACCAAGCCGCAGGGAAATAACAGCCTATGCTAATCTAAAACTTAAGATAGAACAACTTGTTGGAGAGATTAACGGCATATTCAGTACAAATGACTGGCTCCCTGTCCAGTACATGTTTCGAACTCTTGACAGAGATGAACTTATATCATTGTACAGGGCATGCGATATTGCTTTTATTACTCCGTTAAAGGATGGCATGAATCTTGTTGCCAAGGAATATTGTGCCTGCAATATTGATGAAAAAGGTGTTTTAATACTGAGCGAATTTGCCGGTGCTGCCCAGCAGTTTTACCAGGATGCAGTTCTCGTAAATCCCCATGACATTGATGGAACGGCCAAGGCAATTTACAGGGCATTTAATATGCCTCTGGGGGAAAAAAACCAGAGAATGCGCAATCTGCGGGAGAATGTTAAACATAAGGATGTCTTCTGGTGGGTCAACTCGTTTTTAAATGCTGCCATTGAAAAGGATCTGTCAAGTTTTCCCCAGGTGGATGAATATTTTCCTGATGAGCCGGTCAGTGAATTTAGAATATAACCGGCACGGCCGGAGCATGAAAATTTCCATGACCTTTGCCTTTAATGGTAACAGGGATTCCTGCAACTGTCCAGATTACTGAATCAACTGTTGCTGCAATTTTCTGGTTTACAAAACCTGCAATGTCACGAAACTGCCTTGCCAGTTTATTTTCAGGGACTATGCCTGCTCCAACTTCGTTTGAAACAAGAATAACAGGGCATGCTGAATTTTCAAGAGACTTCCTTAACACTTCAACCCTTTGAAAAATTTCATCTTCTTTAAAATTATTGAAAAGAAGATTGGAAACCCATAAAGTGAGGCAATCCACAAGGATGACGTCAGCTTGTTTTGAAAGTTTTTCTATTTTTTCAGAAATTTTAACAGGAACTTCAGCAGTCTGCCAGGACTCTCCCCTCTCTGTTTTATGTTTTGTTACTCTTTTTTCCATTTCATGATCAGTAGGTACAGAGGTTGCTATGAAAATTTTCTTGCTTCCTGTAATATGATTTGCTATTTCAAGGGCGTGACTGCTTTTGCCGCTTCTACATCCGCCAATTATAAGTGTAGTTTTATTTTTCATTTTTCCTCAGTGTATTCATGTCAGGCTCATGGTCAAAATAAAATGCTACGCCATATTTTGGAAGATTTTATTTCGCTCATGAGCCTTAAATGCGGGAGTAAGACAATTAATCATTAGAAGCTTGTTCCTCATCGGGTTCTTCTTCGTTTTCTATCTCAAACTGTTCCTTTATTTTTGCAAGGGATATCAGTTCACCTTTTCTGGAAGAAGGAGTGAGATATGCTTTTAATTTTCTTTCCACCATTTTTGGATGAATATCTCCTGCTATTGCAGAGATCCCTTCTGCTATTATTTTTTGTAAAAAAAGTTCCTGAACAGTTCTTTCTCTGATATTTGCAGCAAAAGGATAAAGAAAAAAATTGGAAAGAATTATTCCATATAGTGTAGATGTAAGAGCCACAGGTATTGTTGACATGATCACTGCGGAATTTCCCATTCCTGCAAGCATTCCAATAAGCCCCACAACACTTCCCACAAGACCGAAGGATGGTGCAATTTCAGCCATTGTCTGCAACACACGGCCAGTCTCCTCCCTGCGCATTTTGAAAAAATACATCTCAGCGTTAAGAAACTCTCTGATCTGCTCATCGGAACAGCCATCCACCAGCAAGCCTATGGCCTGGCGTAAAAAAACAATGGTTGTCTCTTCCTCATCCATCTGCAGTGCTAAAAGACCCTGAAGCTTTTTTTTAACAGAAAGATCAACCATCATCTCCACAATATCATCTGGATTTCTTACAGCAGTTCCATAGGATGCTTTTAAAACTTTTAAAAGAATTACAAGTCTCTCCATCTTATAACTTAAAAAAGTTGCACCAAGAGTTCCACCAACAACAATTATAAAACCGGATAAATTAAGATAAAGTGCAAGATTCCCGTGGATAACAAAGCCGGCACAAAATATAACAATACATATGATTACGCCGATAATATTGTTTTTACCATGATCCCAGAAAGATTGTTTTTCAAAATCATTCATGATTTTATTGTTTTCCTTATTTGTAAGCGTTCACAGTCAATTCGTCGAGTTCACAGAAGCCTGCTTTTCTGAATATGGTTTCTCTTTCATAAGAATTATCTCAACTCTTCGGTTAAGGGAACGACTGTAAGACGTATTATTGGGCTTTACAGGCTGATGCCAGGCATGACCGCTCACAAAAAAACGTTCCCCTGCAATCCCGCATTCTTCGATAAGATATCTTGCAACATTGCAGGCTCTTGCCGCTGAAAGCTCCCAGTTGGTGGGATATTTATCAGAATAATTGGGAGTAGAATCAGTATGCCCAATCACATTAACAATAAAGGAATTTTCCCGGATAATTTGTGCAACCTGCCTGATACTCCACTGGGCCTGGGTTTTAAGTTCGGCTTTTCCAATATCAAAGAGAAAATCCCCGGCAATGGTAATTCTTACAGATCTGTCTTTAACAAGATCCACAGCGGTAGTATCATCAACAAACGCATCCTGGATATTTTTTTTTGTCTGGTCATAAATATCAGAAGGTTTTTTTTTGATATTGGTATCAACAATTTTGTCTGAACCAGTATCTGAAAGATAATTGTCACCAGGTCCAGGTCCAAACTTTAGTTCCCTGTTTCCTGCCTGATATACATACATAACCACAAAAAAAATAAACATTGTCATCATGAGATCAGACCATGAGACTGACCATCTTTCCTTTTTCAACTCACTGGGATAAGAAAAAACATCATCTGTAAAAGGATCAAAGGACTCTCTATTTTTATTAAGTTTCTGTTTCATATTTTTTAAAATAGAATCATAAAAGGTAAAAGTCAAACAAAA